>JAYUJO010000126.1:0-5703 GCA_043765215.1 Rickettsiales bacterium
ACTTCATTTGGATATTTATAGGCATAATATTTAATAGCTCCAATATATCCCATTATAGCTAAAATGGCAGGAACCAAAGCAGCAAGCGACAAATGAGCTATTGATTGCTCAGCAATAATTGCATAAATAACTAAAATTATAGATGGAGGAATTAATATTCCAAGAGTACCTCCTGCTGCTAGCGTTCCAAAAATAATTTCCTGACTATAATTTCTATTATACATTTCATGATAAGAAACTTTTGTCATAGTTGCAGCAGTTGCAAGTGAGGAACCACATAAACTTCCAAAAACTCCACATGATAAAATAGTAGAGATAGCAATGCTTCCTCTAGTTTTTCTGCCTACATTTGCTGCAAATGCGAATAGTTCTTTAGTAATATTACCATTACTAGCAATCTGCCCCATTAACAAAAAAAGTGGAATTACAGAGAAGTGATATTTGCTAACTAAGCTCCATGGTGTAAATGCTATCCAATGCCACCATGAATTTAAACCAAGACTTGAAATAAACGCAATGCTGCCAGATATAATAAGGCTTAAGAAAATTGGTATGCGCATTAATAACAAAATCATTAAGCCAGAAAATAATAATAGTCCTCCAATCATAATGATTTAATATTAATTATTTTTAAAAGTACAATTATACTTAAATATAAAAAAACAAATCCTGCAAAACTATAAAAAATAAAATTAGGAATTTCAAGCATGATAGTTTTATGTCCATTTTTATAACTTATATAGGCAGCCCAAAATTGAGCGCAAGAAAAACATATATAAAATATTTTTAATAATAATAGTTTAAATACTATAAAAAATTTATTACTACTATATTTAATAATTTCAATTTTAATATGAGCATTATAAACTTCAGCAACTATAAATGAAAATAATATACCAATGCCAGATGTCACCCCTATTAATTCATAAAGACCAATAAAATTGTTATTTGTTGTTATTCTAACAGTTATTGCGCTCACTGTTAAAATAGATATTAATAAAAATATTGATCCCGATATTTTTTGCATTATTAATCTTTTTGCATATTCATATATTTTGTTAGCAATTCTTTAGCTTTTTCAAAATGCTCTTGTCCATTTTTATTTTTCCATTCTTCAGAAATTTTATCAGCAATGATAGTTGCTTTATCGATTTCTTCTTGACTCAAATTATAAAATTCTCCACCTTCTACTTTTACTTTCAGCATCATTTCTTCTTCATACCTATCCCAAATTTCTCCTACACCATAAGCGATATGTGATTTAGAATTTTTTTCAATTACATCTTTAATATCAGTTGGTAATTTATTATAAAAATCTTTGTTAATTAAAAATGCAAATACTGTAGTATAAAAAGGAGCAATAATATGATAATCAGTTTGCTCATGAAGTCTTAAAGGAACTGCAACCTCAAAAGGCATCATAGCGCCATTGATCATGCCATATGTTAAACTCTCATATACGTCAGTAATTGGCATTGAAACTGGTACTGCACCAATATCTGTAATAAATTTACTCATTACGCGATTAGGAATTCTAATTTTTAAACCATTTAATTCCTGCAAAGTTTTCGGCTTAATTTTATTTAAATGTAGTGAGCTTGGAGCGTGAGCATGAAGCAAAACTACATAAAAATCTTTAAACTCATCTTTTAAATATATTGCATAATATTCATTAATAGCTTGATTTAATATAGTTGACTTCTTAGTTGGTGAAATAAATGGCAGCTCAAATACTTCACTCTTTGGAAATAGTTCTGGAGTATAGCTAACAACTGTCCATGCGGCATCAACAGCGCCTGATCTAACTTGCTCGACTAAATCAGAAGGCACACCACCAAGACTCATTTGAGGATAAATTTTAATTTTTAATTTCCCATTAGTTTCTTTTTCAATTTTTTCAGCCCAAGGCTTAATAAATTTACTATGAACAACTGAAGTTCTAGGTAAAAAATGTGTTAAATTCATTTGGATTGGTTCAATATTTTCTTGTGCACATGCATTTGAAATAAATACACTTAATGCAAGAAAGAAAATGATTTTTAATTTTTTAAACATAAAATTCCCATTTGATATAATTATGAGTTTAAATACTAACAACCAATTTCTATATATACAATGATAAATCTAACTACATGCTCTATTTAGCCTATCATTAATTGCAATTCCTATACCAATGTGAGGGATTGAAGCAATAGCTATCGATTTAATATTATTTTTAGTACAAAAATTATCTAAAATATGCAAATAATTATATAAATTTAAAGCAGCCTCAAGTAAATCACCCTTCTTACTTAAATTAAAAGAATTTATTGAATTAAGCGTGCTGCTCCCAAAATTTAATCCGATCTCATCATTACTTAAAAATTCTGCATTAAGCCTTAAATTTGTTTTTGGAGCATAATGTTTTAATAGCATGCCTGGTGCCTTTATCTTAGACTCACTATCAGCTACATTAATTTTTTTTTCAATTAATGATTCAAAAATTTCTGATGTGAAAAAACCATGCCTTAAAATTGTTGGTTGATTGGTAGACAAGTCAATAATAGTTGATTCAAGACCAATATTACAATTTTGATTGGTTTTAATAGTAAATACATTATCACCAAAGTTACTATGAACATGCTCAGCTGTAGTAGCGCTTAAAAAACCAGATTTATTGGCACTAGGAGCCGCAATAGCGCAACCACTGAGCTTAATTAATTCTAACGCTAATTTATGAGATGGAATTCGAATTGCAATAGTATCAAGACCCGCCGTAACACACTGAGCAATATCGATACCCTTTTTTTTAGGCAAAACCATTGTTAATGGCCCTGGCCATAATGTTGCAATTTTTAATGCATCATTATTGAATTCAGCAAGGGATTTAGCTTGATCTAGGCTAGATACATGCACTATTAATGGATTATGAGCTGGTCTTCCTTTAGCTTCATATATTTTAAGGCAAGCAAATTGGCTATTAGCATCTGCCCCTAAGCCGTAAACAGTTTCAGTTGGAAATGCAACTAATCCACCAGACTTTATAATATTTGCAGTTTTTATAATATCTTTCATTTATAATTTACTAAAATCAGCTATATTATCAAATATTTGTTTAGCTTTATTTAAAAGAATAAGACGATTATTTTTAATGGCCTCATCATCATGCATCACCATTACTTCAGAGAAAAAATTGGCCAAAGGTTGCTTTAAATCCTTGATTTTTACTAATATATCTTCGTAATTATTTTTGTTTCCAATAGTAATTGATGAATTAATATTATTTATTGTTTGATATAAGTCTTCTTCTTCTCTTTTATCAAATAATTTATCGTTAATTTGAGTAGAAATTAAATTTTTAGAAGTTATTAAATTATTAATCCGTTTATAAATTTCTTCTAAAATAAATCCATCATCTGTGTTTAAAAACTTTGTTAAAGCTTTTATCTTCGTTTTAATTTCTAATAAATTTAATTTTTGTTCTGAAGATGTAACTGCTAAAATAATTCTTTGTTCATATATATTTTGATAATAAAAAACTAATCTTTCTTTGATAAAATTAATTACCAATTCTTTAGTTTCAGCAATATTACTAAATTTTTTACCATAAGCTTTTAGAGTATTATCCACATAATCATCCAAAATTTGATGAATATTTACATTATCATCTACAATTTTAATAATATTTAGAGCATATCTTCTTAAAGCATATGGATCTTTAGATCCACTAGCTCGTTCACCAGCAAGCATTAAACCACATAAACTATCTATTTTATCAATAATGGCTAAAAGTGGAGCAATTATTGAAATATTAATTGGAAATAACTGATTGGCATTAAGAGGCTTATAATGATTCTCAATTGCTAAAGCAATATCATCACTCAAACCCTCTTCTTTAGCGTAATAAGCACCCATAATACCTTGAAGATTAGGAAATTCTCTAACCATTTCAGATATAATGTCGCTTTTGCATAATAAAGCAGCTTGCTTTAACTCTATATTTGATAAATCAGTTAATTCAGCAATTTTTGCAAGCCTTAAAACCTTATCTTTAAGGCTACCTAGTTTTGCATGAAATATTACTTTATCTAATTTTTCGACTTGGCTTAATAATGTATTTTTCTTATCTTGCTCATAGAAATATAATGCATCACTTAATCTTGCCGATAAAACCTTCTCATTACCCCTAATAACAGTTTTAGTATCAGTTGAGGCAATATTAGCTACAAAGAAAAAATAAGGGGCAAAACTTCCATCTTCATTGATGGCACTAAAATATTTTTGATGAATTTTCATTGAAGTGATAAGAACTTCGCTTGGTAAGCTAGTGAATTTCTGATCTATTTTTCCCATTAATATTTGAGGATACTCAACTAAACCAGTAACTTCATTTAGCAACCCCTCATCATCTTTTAAATTAAGATTTTGACTTAATGCTAATTTATTTAAATTTTCTTCGATATATTTTTTTCTTATACCTTGATCCAAAATAACAAAATTTTGCTCTAATTTTGTTTGATAATCATTGAAATTATTTATTGTTAAGGCGCCATGACTCATGAATCTATGTCCATATGTTTGATTATTAGCTGTTAAATGACCATATTCAAAATTTATTATTTCATCATCTAAAATACATAAAATATTTTGCAGTGGTCGAACCCATTTAATTTTGTGCGCACCCCAATACATTGATTTTGGCCACGTATAAGATGAGATTAAACTTGCCAAATCATTTTTTAGAAGTTCAATAATTGTTTGCTCATCATTTTTTTGTTCAAAAACATAATAACTAATGCCTTTTATTTCTTGAGTTTTTAAATCAGACTTATCTATTTTATTTGATTGGCAAAAACCATCTATTGCTTGCGATGGAGCAGCTGTCTTTGGTCCTTTAATTTCAGTTATTTTAGACTCTATATTTTTAGGTAAATTTTTTACATGTATTGTAAGTCTTCTAGGTGTTACATATACATTAATACTATCAAAATTTATATTTTGATTTTGAAAATATTGAGTAAAAATATCGCAAAATGCATCAACTGCTTTTAATTGCATATTTGCAGGAATTTCTTCTGAAAATAATTCTAATAATAATTCACTCATTTACGCCGCCGCCTTTTTTTTCTATTTCTAACCACTTCTCACAACATATTTTTGCTAATTGCCGAACTCTCGCAATATAAGCTGCTCGCTCAGTTACACTAATGACGCCCCTTGCACACATTAAATTGAATAAATGACTAGCTTTAATGCAATATTCATAAGCTGGAAGAGGAAGATTCTCGTCAATTAAATTTTTACATTGTTTTTGCGCGTCTTCAAAATGACGAAGCAATATTTCAATATCTGCTAATTCTAAATTAAATTTTGAAAATTCACGCTCACCTTGAAAGTCAATATCGCCATAAGTAAGAGCTTTTTCTCCCTCTTGACCATTCCAATTTAAATCTTTAATAGCATCTACTTGCTGTAAATATAATGCAATACGCTCTAATCCGTATGTTAGTTCTCCAGATACAGGGCGACAATCAATGCCTCCAACTTGTTGCATATAAGTAAATTGAGAAACTTCCATACCGTCGCACCAAACTTCCCAGCCCAGGCCTGCAGCACCAATTGTTGGAGATTCCCAATCATCTTCTACGAATCGAATATCATGTTTTTTTAAATCAAGACCAATATATTCTAAACTTTGTAAATAAAGATCTTGAATATTATCAG
>JAYUJO010000127.1:0-2144 GCA_043765215.1 Rickettsiales bacterium
TCTAGATAATAATGCTTCTTATATTGCACAAGCTAAAAAAATTCTTGAAATTGAGGTTTGAGATCAAACTTAGTTGAGTTTGTTCGTTTTTTAAATTCAGAATTAAAAAATTATTCAATTAACTATTATAAATGACGATAATGATTCAATATAATTTCCTATATATAACTATGATAAAATCTTTTTCAATATTTATTTTTGTATTTTGCTTGTTTTTTAGCATTAGTTTAAGAGCTGAAGATTGTTTTATGCTATCCAAAAATAATAAAATTATACATCAAGAGGGAGTATGTGATAAACGCTATACTCCTGCATCTACTTTTAAAATTGCAATAAGTTTAATGGGTTTTGATTCTGGTATATTAATTGATGAAGCAAATCCTTTGTGGAATTTTAAACCTTGTTATGTTGATTGGCTAGATCGTTGGAAACAAGCTCATAATCCAAAAATGTGGCTTGCAAATAGCTGTGTTTGGTATTCACAAATTATTACAAAAAAACTAGGTGTAACACGATTCGCTGAATATACTAAGCGACTTAATTATGGTAATTGTGATGTTTCTGGTGATAAAAATACTGATAATGGACTGACTAATTGTTGGTTATCAAGTTCACTTCTCATTTCCCCTAAAGAACAAATCAACTTCATTAATAATCTTATATTAAATAAGCTTCCCATCAATATCGATGCACAAGAAAGAACTAAAAATATTATGTTTCAGGAAACTATGCCAAATAATTGGAGGCTTTATGGTAAAACTGGCAATGGTTCACAATTAGATGAAAATGGCATTAAAATCAAAGACAGACAAGTAGGATGGTTTGTAGGATTTATTAGCAAAGGTAAAGAAAATGTTTCATTTGTCTATTTAATTATTGATAATGAAAAACAAGATACATACGCTTCTCTTAGAGCTAAAGAAGCCTTAAAAAATAAGCTTGAAAAAATTGTTTATTAAGAAACTAGCTGAGTTATTTACTTGATATTCACTTGTATGAATTGTAATTAATGCTTTTTATTACAAAAACTTGATTAGAAGTTGGGTTTTTATCAAATATTCTAGCTGCTTTGTTAAAATAAGGGAATGATAAGAGATATGTTGATCCTGTAAAAATGGATATCCTCCTTAAGAAAAAATAATAGTGATGCACCTAATAACTACAAAATATTGATTATCTTTTTTGCTAAAATAGTTTTTTTCAAAATAGTTTAATGAAAAAATCATTTAATAATATTACCATTAAGGATTGTATAAGTATTATTAATATCTATAGAATTTAGAAAATCTTCCTCATGAGAGCAAATAATCATAGCGCCAGGATATTCATTAAGAACTTGTTTGACATGTTCTTTTGTTCAAGATCTAGATTATTACTAATCTCATCTAAGATTAACAGTTTTGGAGTTTTAGCGGCAATCATGCTCAATGAGGCTCGTGCTTTTTCACCGCCAGAAAAACTAGCAGTTAATTGCATTACTTCTTCATTCGTGCAAAAAAGAAAATCATTAAGATGGCGCTTAATTTCAATTTCAGACCAATCTGGCCTTAAATCTTTAATATGATCTAGAACTGAAAGTTCTGGCTTAAAATTAATATGATGTTGATCTAAATAGCCAATATGTTCTTTTGGAGGCAAATGCCAATTACCATTTGTAAAAAAATCATTTTGAATAAAAATTGATTTAAGTAATGTTGATTTTCCCGATCCATTATTTCCACAGATAGCTATTCGATCTCTTCCATTTACAGAAAAATTAATATTTTTAAGTATTATTTTATCGGGTTCGTAACCAATATTTGCATTACTTATTAATAATAGGTTGCTGTCATTAATATTACTTACTGTTAATGAAAATTTTGGTTTTATAATTTTTGGTTGTTTTAAATTTGATAATTGATGTATTAGATTTTGTTTTTTTTGATCAAGAGCTGATTTTTTCTTTCCAGAAGTTTGCTCGGATTTACTTAAATTAGAATTACTAACAATTTTTGGATATTTTTTTTTGCTTTGTATTTTTTTTACCTTTAATATTGCTTTTAGCAGCTCGGCTTTACTGCTGTAACTTATTTAACCTGAGTTCGATATAAGAGAAAGGAATGAAGAGAGAGAATAAATAGATAGAAGAAACTTTTAATTGATGA
>JAYUJO010000128.1:0-5656 GCA_043765215.1 Rickettsiales bacterium
AAAATTGGGGCGAGGCTATGGCTCATTTTTTGATAAAATTTGAGGGTAGAATTTAGGGGCCTATTTTGAATTTACACACTTCCTGGGACAGAGCCGCAAAAATAGTTTATACGAGCTAAGTAAGTAATTTTGATTTATCATAATATTTCTTAAGAATAAATTTTTAAAAAGCTAAACATAAACTATTATAATTTTATTTCAACTAATCATTAATAGTATCTATAAAGTCTTGACTATCCATTTCAACTAAGGATATTTCACTAGGTTGATCAAGATATCTATTTATGGCTTCGATTCCTCCTTGTTTAAATAAATCATTTAGTATTTCTGTACCATTTCTCAATCTAGGATGATCATATTTAACTTCAGTAATTTTCATTATACTGCATTGAGCATCTTCATTAGCGGGAGTATGGTGATTAGGTTCAATAAATTTATTAGTATTTGCAAAAAAGTTATGTTTTACAAATACACTTTTAGCTTGAATATCATTAGCGGGAGTATGGTGATTAGGTTCTGCAAAACCACTACCAATAATTGTACTATTAGCTTGAATATGTTTTGATTGTTCTCTTTGCTCCATAAATTTTTGTACACCCTGTTCAATAGGGCTATAAACTAAACATCCGAATGCTTTAAATTCGCCTAATCCTCCCTTAGACCCATTACCATTTAATGTATGTTCTACAGCGCAGCGATTAAAATTTGTATCCAGTTTTGGACGTTGCTCCATTATTTCTTTTATATTTCGTTCTACAAATCTACCAGTCATAGGTTTTGTAACACATTGATAAAAATTGTCCATTTTTTTCCATTAAAAATTAAAAAATATATACGGTTATATTAATCGTAAGTTGATAATAATAATCATTTATTTAATTGTCAAATTTTTTATAATTTAGATAGTGACGATCAATATAAAAATAAGATTGAAGAACTGCAAACATACATGTCATTAGATCTTAAAAAAAGTGGACAAACAACTTATTTTCAAGATGTTAAACAAATTCCATTTAATGATGATTTAAATCAAACAGATCCTCAGCCAGTTAAAGAAGAGACTTCTGTAATTGGCTGTTGTGATATATTATGAATCTATTTAAAGTTTTGGCTTACTCAATCTAAAATTAAAAATCATAAATGCAGTGCCATATGAGTTTTATCATCAATTAATTGTTATATTTATTGGTTTAAGCGCTCATTACCCCTCCTAAGGAGGGGATACTTTTTTTAACCAAGTTCATAGAAACTATTTTCTGAGGAGCCACTTAACTCACCAACTAAATTTGATTTTTGTAAATCTTCATGAGCAAGATCTTGTATAAATTCAATGACCTCGTTATAATAAGAATAATTATTATGACATAATCTCTTAAGTAGAAATGATTTTAAATTATCAAAATCTAATTCAGCCCCTAATTCAATAAGTAGTTCAATTGATTTAAATGATTTTGCTTCAGATGCAAAAAATAGAACAGATTCACCAAAAGAGTTGTTTTTATTAATATCAACTTTAACTTCATTAACTAGAAATTTAATTATTTCTGTATGACCATGGTAGGAAGCGCACATTAAAGGACTATAAGAGTGGTCTTCATAATTTACAATATTGTTTAGATCAAAACCATATTCTTCAAGTAATTTCAAAACATCTAATCTATTAATATTAGTAGCTAATGTTGCAGTATTTTGTCCTGGCTCACCATAGGAATATAACATTGAATCAACACTTATTCCTGCTTCAATAATTTCTTTAATAATTTTGATACTTGAAAATTTAATAGCATACATTAGAATATTGCCTGTATTTGGAGAATTATCAAGGCCTTCTTTAATACTAATAATTTCAGTTGATTGATTATTTCTAAAATATAATATACTATCTTTGTCTATAGGAAAGCCAATATCTATTGAAACTTCTTCAGGAAGTGGAGCTCTTTCAATTCTATAATTAGAATCATACAAAATTTCTGCAATATCAATTTTACAATTTTTGAATGTATTGATTATTAATTTAACTTGATCTAAATTATCTTCATATACAGCTTTAAGCAGCTTTTCAGCCAAATCAAATTTTAATTCACATATATCATATTTTCCTAAATTTGTTGGATTATTTATTGTAACTATATCTATTTTAAACTGTTTTATTTCTGACTTTGTCATAATTTTTCCCATGTAAATTGTTATAGTACAATTATTATAATAATACAAAAAGATTAATGACTAGTTAAAAACTAAACTGTTCTTTAATAACACGGTCTTCAAAGGTATGATCTTTATCAAATAGTATCTTAATTATCTGTTTATCAGTTGATTTAACCGTAACAGAAATTATATCACGAAATTCATGAAAATCTGCCACTGCACTGACTGGCCGTTTTTCATTCTCCAATATTTGAAATGTAATTTCAACATTCATAGGAAGTAGGGCGCCACTCCACCTGCGTGGTCTGAATGGACAAATTGGTGTTAAACATAATATTTTTGAATTTAGCGGAACAATAGAGCCGCCAGCTGAGAGATTATAAGCGCTACTACCAGCGGGAGTTGAGACTAAAGCTCCATCAGCTGATAATTGAATTCTTTCAATATTGTCTACAAATATTTTAAATTTGGCTGCTTGATTAGATTGCCTAAAAATTGAAACTTCATTAATAGCTAGAGCATTTGAGATAGTTCCATTCACATTTTCAGCAATCATTTCTAAGGGGTAGAGATTAGTAATTTTAGAAGTCTCAAGACCATCAATAAAACTGCTGGAATGGAAATTATTCATCATAAAACCAACGCTTCCAGCATTAACTCCATAAAAAGGAATATTTAAATGCATATATTTATGTATTGCATGAAGCATACTGCCATCACCGCCAACAACAATAATTAAATCTGCAAGTTCTGGTTTAGTTTGTTTAATTGAGCTAGGCAATGTGCTGGTAATAAATTGTGCATCGGATAGTTTATTTGCAATTAAAGCTATATTTTTAATCTGTATTTTTGCCATAATATATATATTAAATGGTTAGTAAAAAGCAGAATAAATCCAGAGATAATCACATCACTTGCAAAATGGCCTCCCATGATAATTCTAGATATTCCAACTAATATACCAAATAAAACTCCATATAAATAGATTTTAGTAAATTTACGCTGGAATATATACGCTATGACTGTAAAATAAAAGCCCATTGCCGCATGCCCAGATGAGAATGAGCAATTACTATAGCATTGATTTGACGACCTTGCTGCTCCTGAATAAATTTTATCACCACCAAATTCTATAATTTCTCTGGGGCGAGCTCTACCAATATTTTCTTTTAAAATCGAATTAACTATTAAGCCTGGACCTATTGCTGCTGATAATACTAAGAAAAAAGCATATGAAGCAATGATTATTTTAAAATTTTTAGTTTTAAAAAACAAATAAATTAAATAACAAGTACAAATTGTGAAAAATATTTTTGTCAATATGGGAATTAAATAGTAAAAACTAATTATAAAAAAATTATTTTTATATATAAATCCAACATTTTTTATATAAAATAATGATGAAATTAATATATCAATATTTTTATCAAATATTAGTATAAATGATAAGACGCCAAATATAATTAAGTTTATATATATTAGCCGATTATTAATCATAGACTATGTTTTGAGAATAGGTTATAGTTCGTTGTAAAATTAAATATAATATAGCAAAATAAATGTCGATCAACCTCAAAGCTTACAAAGATAAATTATTATTTCTACCACTTGGTGGTTCAAACGAAATAGGCATGAATGTCAACCTTTACCAATATAAAGGTAAATGGATTATGATCGATTGTGGAAGTGGATTCCCTGATGATCACTTACCAGGAGTCAATATGGTTGTTGCAGATTTAAGTTACGTTGAAAACTTTAAAAAGGATTTGCTTGGAATAATTTTAACGCATGCTCATGAAGATCACTTAGGTGCGATTCAATATTTATGGAGCGAGCTTGAATGTCCAATATATACAACAAAATTTACTAAATGTTTTTTAAAAACAAAATTATCAGAATATAGTTTCTCAAGTGAAATCAAAATTATTGAGATTGATCCGAAGAAAAAATTTGATTTAGGGCCATTTTCTATTGAAATGATTGGCTTAACTCATTCAGCACCTGAAATGCATGCTTTAATGATCAGAACTGAAGTTGGAAATGTTTTGCACACAGGTGATTGGAAATTTGATCCAAGACCCATCGTTGGTGAAGCTTCTGATGAAGCTGCATTGAAAAGATGTGGTGATGAAGGTGTTCTTGCTTTAGTTTGTGATTCAACAAATGTATTTAATAAAGGTGTATCTGGTTCTGAAGGAGATGTGCGAGATAGCTTAGTGGACATAATTAAAAAATGTCCAAAAATGGTTGTTGTTACGACTTTTGCATCTAATCTTGCAAGATTAGACACTTTAATTCATGCAGGCGAGCAGGCTGGCAGAAAGGTGTGTCTTACGGGTAGAAGTCTTCATAGGATCTATGCAGCTGCAAGAGAAAGTGGTTATTTAGGTAATATTCAACCAATTATTGATGAGAGATCAATTGGTAAATATAAAAGAGAAGATATATTGATAATTGCAACTGGTTGTCAAGGTGAATCACTTGCTGCTACTGCAAAAATGGCCAGTGGAACTCATCATTCAATATCACTTGCACCTAAAGATACAGTTATTTTTTCATCAAAAATCATTCCTGGTAATGAGAAAAAGATTTTCAAACTATTTAATGTATTTGTTAAAAAGAGTGTTGAAGTTATTACTGAGCGTGATCATTTTGTCCACGTATCAGGTCATCCTGCAATTGATGAACTTAAAAAAATGTACGAATTAGTTCGTCCACAAATTTGCATTCCAGTCCATGGTGAACCAGTTCATATTCACGAACATGCAAAACTTGCAAGAGCAAGTGGAATAGGGCAGGCTATTGAAGTTGAAAATGGTAGTTTAGTCCTTCTAGAGCAAGGAAATTCGAGTATTATTGACAAAGTTAAAAGTGGATATTTAGCAGTTGATGGAAATTACTTATTGCCAGAAGACTCGCAAATTTTTAAAATGCGCAGACGTATGCGTGATGAGGGAATTGTTATTGCATCAGTGGTCATGGATAAAAAACAGAAATTAGTTTGTAATCCGATGCTGTCAATGCCTGGATTACTTGATTATATTGAGGATGATGGCTTAATTAATGAAATGAAGCAAGAAATTGTGGATGCATTAACAGAGCAACGTAAAACCATAAAAAATATATTAAGCGCAGATCAGTTGGAAGGCTGTATTAAAAAAACTCTTAAGAGAGTAATTAAAAATGAAATTAATAAAACTCCGACGATTATTGTAAATATAGAATTTATATAGATATATTTAATGAACCCCAATAATTTTGTTGGGGTTCTAATATAATATTTAAAATTTTTATATTGCACCAGATAGACTAAGTGACAACTCTTCTACAAGTAAATATGGATTATCAGATTTTTCAATTAAATCTCGTTCAAATAATCCATCATTTCTATTTTTATCAATAATATATTCTGGTATAGTAAATCAAGATGAGATAGCGTAATTAAAAAAGGAAACCAAGGAATCGTATAAAGTATTAAAATATACAATTTGTTGTTTTATCCAACGTT
>JAYUJO010000129.1:0-2137 GCA_043765215.1 Rickettsiales bacterium
GCGATGCTTATTTCATTGATACTAGCATCAGTAGATTCAATATTAAAAAACACTCAAAGTGCACCAATATTATTACTAGATGAATTATTTATTCATCTAGATGAATTTAAGAAAAAGCAGTTAGCAGATTATATTTATTCAACTAATTTGCAGACATTTGTTACAACAACTGATATATTTGGCATAGAATATTTAGCCAAAAAATCAAATATTATTGAGCTATGACAACATTAAATCAAACTGAACAAATTTTAAAAAAACCAGACTGGATAAGAGTTAAAGCGCCAGTCTCTGCTAACTATCATGCAACTAAAAATCTTATAGATGATCTTAAGTTAAATACAGTTTGCGTTGAAGCTGCATGCCCAAATATTGGTGAATGTTGGGAAAAGAAACATGCAACGGTCATGATTTTAGGATCTGTCTGCACCAGAGCGTGTGCTTTTTGCAACATTCAAACGGGTAGGCCAGAATTACTAGATCCACACGAACCAATGCGTTTAGCCCAAGCATTGAAAAAACTTGGACTTGCACATGTCGTAATTACATCAGTTGATCGAGATGATTTAGATGATGGAGGAGCCAAACATTTTGCTGATTGCATTAAGGCTATTCGCCTAAGTTCTCCAAACACTTCAATTGAGATTCTAACACCAGACTTTATGCGTAAAGATAATGCGCTTGAAATAGTAGTTACTGCAAAACCTGATGTATATAATCATAATATTGAAACTGTACCATCACTATATAAAACTATTCGCCCAGGTGCTCGCTATTTTCATTCACTTAATTTACTTCATAATGTTAAAAAAATTGATCCTGAAATTTTTACAAAATCAGGAATAATGGTGGGTCTTGGTGAAACAATGGAAGAAGTAGAGCAGGTTATGGATGATTTAAGATCGGCTAATGTTGATTTTATTACTATAGGTCAATATCTTCAACCAACAAAAAAACATGCAGAAGTTGCCAGATATGTTACACCAGAAGAATTTAATTATTTAGAAAAAATTGCGAAAGTAAAAGGTTTTTTAATGGTATCTGCTTCACCATTGACCAGATCTTCATATCATGCAGGTGATGATTTTAGGAAAATGCAATTAGCTCGTGGTAATTTAGCTCTTCAAAAAAATACAATAACAAATACTAATAATTGAAATAATTATGCATTCATTTAAAGATAGTAAATTAATGCCTTATGAGGCAAAAATTATAAAAGATATTATTATGGATGTTGAGCAATATCCTGTTTTTTTACCATGGTGTTCAAACGCAAAAATTCTATCAAGAAATGATGATTTTATTACGGCTAAATTAGGAATTATTTTTAAAGGATTTACTGAAAGCTATATATCTAAAATAAAATTGGATGAAACAAATGAACAATATATTATTCATGTAGAAGCAATTTCAGGGCCATTTGAGTTTTTAAAGAATGTATGGACAATAAAAAAGAACGAAAAAATAACTAAAGTGGATTTTTCAATTGATTTTAAGTTAAAATCTAAGATACTAGATATAGTTATTGGAATGGTATTTTCATCTGCTACGGAAAAAATGATTGTAGCTTTTGAAAGTCGAGCTGGCGCACTAAATAAAAAATAGTGTAGCCGAACTGCCAGTATACTTGACTAAATTTGGTGTTATGCTATTTATAATATTCGTTTTAAATATCAATAGTGTTAACATCTGAAAATGTTAAATTATTTAACATAATAATAAACTTATAATATGGAGAAAAATTATATGAACAAAGCAAATTTTGTATCATACATTGCAGAAGAAAATGATTGTAGTAAAGCTGAAGCAGAAAGAATAATTGATGTATTCACTAAATCAGTTATTGGCGCTCTTGGCAAAGGTGAAGAAATTTCACTTGTAGGTTTTGGTAATTTTAGTGTAAGCGATGTTAAAGCTAGAACTGGCCGTAATCCTAGAACAGGAGAAGCAATTGAAATTGGTGCTTATAAGCAACCAAAATTCAAGGTTGGACAAAAACTAAAAGATGCTTGTAATAGTAAATAATTTGCTTTTATTTATAAAGTTTATAAATATTATATAGTTTTTACATATCTGGGTAAGAAAATTGATTTTAAACAATTCTCACTTTTTGTGGGGATTGTTTTTTTTATGAATT
>JAYUJO010000130.1:0-5643 GCA_043765215.1 Rickettsiales bacterium
AAATCGAAATTTCTAAATTCTTGCTTGAGTAAAACTGGTTCATATACCACCTTTTCTAAAGTAGCATCATAGCGAACTTGCACATGACCAGTAACTGGAAAATCTTTACGCAAAGGGTGCCCAACAAATCCATAATCAGTCAAAATTCGGCGCATATCAGGGCAGTTATTAAATTCAACTCCATACATATCAAAAACTTCCCTTTCATACCAACAAGCAGCGCTAAAAACATTAGCTAAAGATGCAGTTTTTTGATTTTCTTCAAGCTGGATTTTAAATAATAATCTCTTGTTTAATTTTAAACTAAGAAGGCTATATACGATTTCAAAACGCGCTTTTCTTTCTGGAAAATCAGCTCCAAATAAATCAGTTAATATGGTAAAGCGAAGATCTGGATGTGCTTTGATAAATTTGAGTAATGATTCAATATGCTCAGACTCAACAGAATAAGCAATAAATCCATTAATGACTAGAGGCAACAATTTAAAATTATTCTCATTAGCAAAATCATCAATTAAATGCGTAAATTCTTCCATATTGTTAACCTTTGAACCTACTAGTTCTTTTAATTTTGCGCTGCAATTGCATTAGGCCATATATTAAAGCTTCAGCCGTTGGCGGGCAACCTGGAACATAAACATCAACTGGCACAATTCTGTCGCAACCCCGAACCACTGAATATGAGAAATGATAATAACCACCTCCATTAGCGCAGCTTCCCATTGATATAACATATTTAGGATGAGCCATTTGATCGTAAACTCGGCGCATAGCTGGTGCCATTTTATTAGTCAAAGTGCCAGCAACAATCATTAAATCTGCTTGCCTTGGACTTGGACGAAATAAAAAGCCAAATCGGTCCATATCATATCTACTAGAAGCAGCCTGCATCATTTCAACAGCGCAGCATGCAAGACCAAAAGTCATTGGCCACAAGGAATTAGCTCTAGCCCAGCCAACTAAATCATCTACTTTGGTCAGCATATAGCCCCTATTAGATAGCTCCTGCTCAAAATATTTATCTTGATTTTGTAGATTGTGATCGACAAAACTTTGATCTATTATTTCTTTTTTCATAAAATTATTACTCCCATTCAAGAGCGCCTTTTTTCCATTCATAGATAAAGCCAACAGTAAGCACTAGTAAAAATATCATCATTGACCAAAAACCAAACTGACCTATTGCTTTTAAATTAATAGCCCAGGGTATTAAAAAAGCTATTTCCAAATCAAATATAATGAATAAAATTGCTACTAGATAAAAGCGAATATCGAATTTTCCTCTTGCATCACCAAAAGCATCAAAACCACATTCGTAACTACTTAATTTATTTTTCTCTGGTTTATCCACAGCTAGAATTTTAGGCAGCACGCTGACAATAATAGCTAAGGCTGCTGCAATAGCAAAAAATATGGTGATCGGTAGATATTCCGCTAAAAAAGCACTATTTGCTTGCATAATTTTTTAAATATAAAATTCATATATTACTTTAATAGTTATACCATCTAATTAAATAGATCAATTATATTTTAACTTGTTCACATCAGACAAAATTAACTAGTATCTTTTTTAACAATAAAATTTTTATGACATATATAGCGAAAAATCCATAATTCATTAAAAAATACACCTATCTTTAATATTTGCTATTGATTTATGTTTGAGAATATAAAATATTTAGACTAGTGTTAACGATCAATAAAAAATTTATAGTTCTAAAATTGATTAAAAAAAACAAAATGAAAGCCAATTTATTTTTTATAATTATGTTTATAATGGCAACAACAAGTTACAGTAATGCAAATGCTGCAAAGCATATAGGGCTCACGGGGCAAGAGGTAAAGAAAAACAGAGATCATAAAACTAATGATTTATATAAATCATTTTTAGAACAGAGTGCGTACCGAAATGAAGTTCTAGCTCAAAATCTAGCCAATGTTAATACGCCTGGCTATAAAGCAGATGAAGTTTATATGCCTAATAATTTTAATGATTTAAGCGGAAATAGCGGAGCTTCGAAAGCTGTGACCATGGCTAATACTTCGCCAAAGCATATTACTAAACATAAAGAAAATCAGGGTAAGTTTCGCAAATCTAAACTTAAAGATCCAGATGAGATAAAGAAAAATGGCAATAATGTGTCTCTTCGTCAGCAAATGACTAAATTATCGCAAAATAAAACTGATTATACTGCCGCAGTAAAAGGCTATGCGACTATTAATTCACTATTTTCAGCAGTTATAGGTAAATAATATGAAAAAAATAATTTTATATATAAATTTGATTTTAATTTCTTGTTATGCGCAAAATATTCTAGCTGATAGTTTAAAACAAGCTGTTGAAATCGCCGCTCATGGAAGCAAATTTCAAGCAGAACGCTTAAAAGTAGCTGCCGAGAATCTAGCCAACGAGAATTCTACGGGCGTATCTCCTGGCGCTAATGCCTATAGACGCAAAATTATATTCCCGCAAAATACCTATGATAAAAAGTTAGCAACACATGTATTAATTACTAAAAAAATAGATACTGATAATTCAGACTTTATCATGAAATATGAACCACATCATCCAGCAGCAAATGTGGATGGCTTAGTTAAATATCCAAATATTTCAAGAGAAATTGAGCGCGCAGATGCAAGCGAAGCTCAGCGTGGTTATGAAACAAATTTAAGCGTCATTGAGGTAAGTAATTCCTTGATACAAAAAACAATTGAGGCAATAGGTAGATAGATATGGCAGACGCAATCAATTCAATAGCTCAGGCAAGCTATATGCAGGTGCAAAATAGGCCTGTAATAAATAATGCTGAGCAAACTCAAGCCAAAGCAGTAGATTTTCAACAAATGGTTAATAAGCAGTTTAACAGCTTTGCCAACTTATCTCCCACTCAAATTCTTAACCGAATTTCAAACGCAAAAGCCAATGAGGCGGTGAGTTTTTCAAATTCAGGATTAGTCAGCGGTGCTGTCAGTAATTTAAAGGGAGCCATCGCTAAACAAGAATCAGTTGCTAGAAAATCGCTCATTGGTGAGGCCTCCTTAATTGATCTATTAACCACAACAACTGAAGCAAAAAACATTGTAGACGGATTAGTTAAACTTAGAACTGAGTTTTTAACAGCTTTTGACAAAGTAATGAATATGAATATGTAATGTTAATTCTTATTTAATAATAAATGTTACTAAATGATTATTAGTTCATGACAATATATTGACAAATATATGTTAAAATAATGATATGTTTTTTTAATTAAAGTAAAATATTATTATGGGCAGCAAAAAATTATTGAATGACATTAAAGGACTTAATGGTCATCAACTTCGAGCAATTAGTAACATATTTGTAGAAAAAGATTCAAATTATTATATTGGCGATACATATTATAAATCTAATAAATTTATGACGCAAAATAAAGAGGAGTTCTTAAAAACTTTGTCATCTTTTTCTAGTATTTATGTTCAAAATCCTAATGATTTGAATGGGCCAATTTATGCTTATATATGCACTTCACCGGCCGGATCTAGAGAAAAATTACACGACTTATTTGAATCTATGATTGCAATGCTTAATGATGAAGGAAAAAATAAATTAGATAATTTTATCAATAAAGTTGCATGTGCTGAATGTGATTTACTTAATCTTTTAGAATTTAACTGTTTAGTTGGCTTAAGTCCTGATCATTCTTTAAATGTATTTGGTGAGCTTAATTCTGAGACAGGTCAGATAGATTTGAGCGGTTTATTTCTTGATCATTCTGATGTGATATAGCTGAATAATTTCTGCTAAAAATTTTAAATGATTAATTGATAGTCGGATCCGTAATCATCTTTATATTACTTTAATAAAGATGATTATGAATTATATTTCACCTTGCTTAGTTTATATTATTTTTATATTATTTACATAAAAAATAGCAAATAATATTCAATGACTAAGAAACCCATAGTAATAGTTTGGCTGCGCCAAGATTTACGCCTACAAGACAACCCAGCATTAGTTTTTGCATGTGACATAGGCCAAATTTTACCTATTTATATTTTAGATGATACTAGCAAGGATTGGTCAATTGGCTCTGCTCAGAAATGGTGGCTACATCATAGTTTAACTAATTTAAAAAAAGATTTTGCTAAACATAAAATAGAGCTCATTTTTAGGCGTGGTGATCCAGAAAAAATATTAAATGATCTAATTAAAGAAACAAAATCAGAACATATTGTTTGGAATAGATGTTACGATCCGCAATCAATCAAGCGCGATACGCATTTAAAACAATTATTCATAGATCAAAATATTGAAGCTAAGAGTTTCAATGCCTCGCTACTTCTAGAACCTGGCTTGGTAAAGAATAAATCAGGTAGTTATTTCAAAGTTTTTACTCCTTATTGGAAAGAATGTCTGCGAAGATTAGATACGATTTCAGTTTCCATAATTCCTAAAATGTCTAGCATTGATCATCCTGTTCAAAGTGATAATTTAAATGATTGGAATTTACTACCAAAAAAGCCAAATTGGGCCTCTAAATTTAAGGATCATTGGGAACCAGGTGAAAAAGGAGCTCGTAAGGCTTTGTCTTTATTTATTGATAATGCCATTGATAAATATAAAGTTGATCGAAATATTCCAGGAAAGGTTGGGACATCAAAATTATCACCATACTTGCATTTTGGCGAAATCAGCATCAAATATGTTTGGCAGCAAGTTAAGCAATTATCAGATAAAGATAATAGCAGCCATCTATACACATTTTTGTCTGAACTTGGCTGGCGAGAGTTTTCTTATTATTTATTATATCATTATAATGAATTACCAGCAACGGCCTTTAATCCTAAATTCAAAGATTTTGAATGGAAACATAATCAAAGCCAATTAGAGTCTTGGCAAAAAGGTAATACTGGCTACCCTATTGTTGATGCTGGCATGAGACAATTATGGCAAACGGGCTGGATGCATAATCGTGTGCGAATGATTGTAGCCTCTTTTTTAACAAAACATTTGTTAATTAATTGGCAATATGGCGCTGATTGGTTTCTAGATACTTTAGTTGATGCCGATATTGCTAGTAATAGTGCTGGGTGGCAATGGGTTGCAGGATGTGGCGCTGATGCAGCCCCTTATTTTCGTATATTTAATCCCATTCTACAAGGGCAAAAATTCGATGAGCAAGGAAAATATATTAGGAAATATGTACCAGAACTAGCACTGCTCCCTGATAAGTTTATTCATACACCTTGGCTAGCCGGTGATGATATTTTAAAAAAATGCAATATTATTTTAGGAAAAAACTACCCTAGACCAATAGTTGATCATACTAAGGCAAGAAATGAGGCCTTAAACGCTTATCATTCTTTAAAAAAAAGTGAGTAAAAAAATATTTATTCTTAAAATTTTATATGATGTTTTTTTAGATAAATATAACACAATTAATGATTGAAAAAAACTTTTTATTATTAGTATTTATTGACTTTGAAGTTGTTCCCATTTAACTTAAAATGAATTAACTAATTTATAATTAATTATAAATTAGTTTTCATTTAAAAAGTATAGCTAACCTGAGTTCGATATAAGAGAAAGGAATGAAGAGAGAGAATAAATAGATAGAAGAAACTTTTAATTGATGATAGGATGCAAGTTTAAACCTAAAC
>JAYUJO010000131.1:0-5635 GCA_043765215.1 Rickettsiales bacterium
TATCTTCAATTTGTTTATATAAAAATTGAATATTAGAAATATTTGTTGCATACTCTTTAATATATTCATCTGACAATTTTAAACTATTAATTTGAATATTTTCCAATTGTTTTTCTAATTCTTTTTTTGAAGTAACTAATGAATTTAATTTTTGCAAAGTTTCTGATTTATTAGTTTTAAGCGCATCAATAATATCATTTAATAATTCCTCATTTTTTTTAACTTCCATATGCGCAAATTCACCACAAACAGCTTCAATTCGACGAACGCCAGATGCCACAGATGCATCACTTAATATTTTAAATATACCAATATCACCAGTTCGACTCACATGGGTTCCACCGCATAGTTCCAATGAATAAGGATCTTTATTAATTAACTCACTCCCTAGGGAAACTACTCTTACCTCATCATCATATTTTTCGCCAAATAATGCCATAGCTCCACTTTTAACAGCTTCATCTATTGACATAATATTAGTTACAATTTTTGAATTATGACTAATTATTTGGTTAACTTTATCCTCAACTAATGTAATTTCATTTTTAGTTAAAGCTTTGGGATGACTGATATCAAACCTTAATCTGTCATTTACTACCATTGATCCTTTTTGAGTAACGTGATTTCCCAATATATCTCTAAGCACCGCATGCAATATATGCGTAGCTGTATGATGTTTTTTTAAATTGGCACGATATTGTTCATTAATTGACATTTTAACTTCATCATTAATACTAATAGCACCTTTTTTAAGCAAACATATATGACCGACGACTTTACCCAAAAATTTCAAAGTATTTACAACTTCAATTTCAACATTTGCATTAGTTATCATACCAATATCGCCCATCTGACCGCCAGACTCACCATAAAACGGTGTTTGATTTGCAATTAAAGTGAATTTACAATTAAGTTCATCAATTTGATCTAGCTGCTTTCCATCTTGCACCAATGCTAAAACTTTGCCTTCAGCTTGATTTAAGGAGTAACCTAAAAATTCTGTGCTCCCCACTTGAGTCATGATATCATACCAAATAACATCAGTTTTAGACTCACCAGAACCAACCCATGCTTTTCTTGCTTTTTCCTTTTGCAAATTCATTTGCAAATTAAAATTTTCAATATCAACTCTTATATTTTGTTTCTTTAAAATATCTTCAGTAAGATCAAGTGGGAAACCATATGTATCATACAATTTAAAAGCAACTTCTCCTGATAAAGTTCCTTTACTTGAAATGTTACTTACCTCATCATTAAGCAACTTCAGACCACGATCTAAGGTAATTTTAAATTGTTCTTCTTCTTGTTTTAAGATACTTGCAATAAAATCACGAGCCCTAATTAACTCTGGATAACTATTTCCAAATAAGTCAACCAATTTTGGCAATAATTTATACATTAAAGGCTCTTTTGCCCCAAGTTGATGTGCATGCCTCATGGCTCTTCGCATAATGCGACGAAGCACATAACCGCGTCCCTCATTAGAAGGCATTACACCATCAGCAATTAAGAATGCGCATGAGCGCAAGTGATCGGCAATAATCCGATATGAAAATAAAGCATCATTAACAGCTTTAACCTTAACAATATTTTCAGTAAAATTTATTATTTCTTTAAATACATCAATATCATAATTATCATGAACGCCTTGAATAATGGCTGAAATACGTTCAAGTCCCATGCCAGTATCAACTGATTTTTTTGGCAGTAAAATACGAGTATCTTTATCCACTTGCTGATATTGCATAAATACTAGGTTCCAAATCTCGATAAAACGATCACCATCTTGATCCGGGCTTCCTGGCAACCCTCCAGGAATATGGTCACCATGATCATAGAATATTTCACTACATGGCCCACATGGACCAGTTTCACCCATGGACCAAAAATTATCATCAGTACTTATTTTAATTATACGAGAATCATCAAGTCCGGCTATTTTTTTCCATAATTCGGCAGCTTCATTATCTGTATGGTAAACTGTGACGTATAATTTATTTTTAGGTAATTTGAAATGTTCAGTAAGTAATGTCCAAGCATAATAAATGGCTTCTTCTTTAAAATAGTCGCCAAATGAAAAATTTCCAAGCATTTCAAAAAATGTATGATGCCTTGCAGTATAGCCAACATTATCAAGATCATTATGTTTCCCTCCTGCCCGTACCGATTTTTGACAACTTGTTGCCTTGGAATAATTTTTATTTTCTATGCCCGTAAATACATCCTTAAACTGGACCATTCCACTATTTATAAACATTAAGCTTGGATCATTTTGAGGAATTAATGAACTTGATTGTACATGTTCATGATTATTATTCTTAAAATAATTTATAAAAGTAGTTCTTATTTGTTCTAATGCTAACTTGTTCATTTTTAATTTTATTTTAAATTTAAAAGTTTTTTTAATTTTAGATACATTAAATAATTTATGGCTAAATTACAATATTAATTTAAAAAGACTTTTTGAGATTTCTGTAGCAGTTGAGGTTATGATAAATAGCTCCTAATTTAAATATAGAATAATATTTAATAAATATCTAATTTATGAATAGTAAAAACACTTCAGCACTGGAATTAATTGTAAATTTATTTAACAATCTTTTTCATAAAAAAAACGTAATAATTCTATTTGGTAGAAATGGTTTAACGTTAATTGCCCTTAGAAGTAATTATATTTTAAACAATATATTTATAAAATATGATGATAAAAAATATTCTCCAAAATATAGACAATTTTTAACTCAATTTAAAAGTTTTCATATAATTTTCCTTTTGGATAATAAAGAACATATATTAAAACATGAGATGTTACCAGTACTTAGTACAATATTAAAAACCAATCCAATAGATAAATTTATTGGAGAAAACTATAATTCTGAAGATATTGTTTCGTATAATGTCTATGATATAGTGAATCATAATGGTGAAGTATGGAACACAACAATAGCTTCTACGGTCTTTTTACCTTATATTAGTGATATATTAGAATATTTAATAAAAAAATCATTTAAATTTAGCGGTATGTATTTTTTATGCCTTGAATTTGAAACAATTATAAATCGAATTTTGTATCTTACTAATCACAATGAATGTTCTAATGACTTACAAATTTTTTCAACTATTACAGAATCTAGTGATATTAGAATAATTGTAAAATATAAAAAAAATATCATGAGTGATCAAATTGTTGATTATCCACATAATAAATCAGATTTATATATTCAAGGTACTTTAGAACAAGCAATATCAGATAAAATATTATTTTATAAAGAATATATAAAAAAATTAAATCTAAAAGTTTGTTTAATATTTCTAGTTAATAATGAATTTAAAAAACTTATTGATCAAATTGATTTAGAATATCACACTTTAATATCTGTATCTGATGAAGATCTTGATATGAATTTAAATCATAATGCGGGCCATTTTCAAGATTTAACTTTAGTCAAAATATTTAATAATTTCAATACTTATTTAGCTTTAAATAAACCTATTAAAGCTATCACTAAACTTACTCTTATAAATAATATATTTTTTAAACCAATTATTGCTTTAATCTTAGTTTTAATTGGTGTTTTGGCATTTTTTAAATATCAAGATTTAAATGTTCAATCAAAGACTAATGAATTAAATAATGAATATTATAAATTAGCTCAAAAATATCGTGAAGTTCAAAAGAATCATCCTGACCTTCTCAATATAAGTGATTTAGTAGATTTATATAATCTTGATCGAATTATTAATATGGAATCACAAAATTCCTATGAACAAATTAAATCTTTAATTTATATTCAACATGAAAATTTAAAATTTAATAATTTAAGCTGGAAAATTATTGATCCATATTTAATAAATTTTCCTCAAAGTCATTTGGAAATTTCTTTAGCAATTAATTATGAGGGTAATATTGAGTCTAAGAAATATGGCCTAGAGATTATTAAAAATTATGTGCAATATTTAAAAAATATTTTTCCTAATTATAATATACAATATAATATATACAACAATGAAATAAAGGAGCTTGCTCAACAAATAATTATTCCAGTATCTATTACGATTGAAGGAATAGTTGGAGAAAAAAATTATGCTAGATAAATTAGTTGTTCATTTAAAAAATATAATCTTTTTTAAAGCGATTGTTTATATCCTTATAGTTATTATATTAAGTATTTTGATACCAATAATTAAAAAAGATCTAGATGATTCTTTTCAAAAAAAGCAAAAAGCTGATGTTTATTTACAAGATGTAGCACTTAAACTTGAGTCAATATCGAATTTTCAAGAAAAAATTATTGATATTAATAAATATTTCAACCAATTATCTACTAAAAATAAAGATCCAGCCTGCCCTTTAAGAATAAAATTTATTGAAGATATAAAAAAATTAAACACAAAATATGATTTATTTGAAACAATTAAAATTAAGTCATCTCGTAATTATAATATAAATAATAATTTAACTGTTACTAATCATTTTGAAATAAGTTATTATACTGTTGAACTAAATTTTAAGGTATTTGATTTTGCTCAATATTTATCTTTAATTAATGATTTATATTCATTCACTCCTATTGGATCAGTTATATTAAATAATTCAATAAGGATAGTTGATGGCTTAAACCCATCAACTATTGAAAACTTAAACACTTTAAAGGCGCCTAATAACATTGAAATAACTTTAGTAATTTTACTCAGAAATGTCATCTATAGATATTAAAAATAAAATGCAAATGCAAAAAATTGCACAAATTATTTATTTAAATTTCAAAAAAACTTTAGATAATAATTTGAGTGATAAACTTATTTTATCTATTTCAAATTTGATAACATTAGATTATATTCATCGTTTGAAAGAGCAAAATGATATTTCTCAATATTCTATAGCGTGCATAAATCGTCTTAAAAATCATTTAGGATATAAAGTTTTAATGTTAGAAGATTTTAGTACATCGCTTAGTTTATTCATAATAGCAATAACTTCTGAGGATACAAAAAATATTAATGATAAATTTCATGAGCAACATCAAGATTTACTTATTAATGCAATAATATTGAGTTTTTATCCTAATTTAAATTTAGAAGAAAAAGATAATATTCGTACGGCATTAAAAAATTTATTATCTACAATGGATAATATGGATCTATTTAATTATATAAATAATACTCCAGAAATATTTCATTTGACTATTAAATCAGAATTAAAAAATCAAAATAATTTATTAAATTTAAATCATATTATTCAAAAACAAATTCAAGATACATTAGTACAAAAAGATAATATTTCACAAAAAGTCAGTAAGTTACAGAATCTTATTACTAAATTATCTTTAGGTATTTCTGTCATAGCTTCAACAATAATCGGAGTAGTAATATCGCCCTTATTAATTCCTTTAATACTAATTCCAACTTCAATATTATCTACAAAATATGGGCCTAAATTTGGCAGTAAAATTGCTTATACTCTTCCTTCAATTAAAAAAAACTTAGTCAATTTTAATTATAATAAAAACCTTCTTAGCCAAAGTTTGGAACAACAAATAGATCAGAATGTTAAACAGACAGTTGATGATATAACTATACAAAAAGTAAAAGAAATTTCAACTAATATTGATTTAGGTGTTAATAAAAATCTAAA
>JAYUJO010000132.1:0-5607 GCA_043765215.1 Rickettsiales bacterium
CAGTAGCCTAAAGAATCTTTAAGCAAACAATTAACATCACCAAGTGCATAGCAATGGGCATAAAGCTTGCAATCATCCTTACTAGGATAATTACATTGCTTAGTGTAACTCCACTCCCAACAATCACGATGTACTTCCAATTCATCCACAACTCTAGTTCCACTACTAACGCATGATTTTGATATATCCGTGCAACCATATTGTGATGTAAAACGACTCCCAGCTTGAGCATCATTTATCAAAGATGTGGCAAGCATAAATAACATAACCATGATAATTTTAGCCAACTTTATAGGCATCTTTAATGCCCCCATTCCAACTAATTGTTTTACTGAAATTCTAATCATTGCTGCCTACATCTTTCATTCCAATCCTCAGACCACTCAAGGCAAATATCACTTGCATCCCTGTAATAATAACTAAATTCATATTCTGAAAATAAAACACGCCAACGATGACCTTGACCAAGTTCATGTGTTGAACCTATACCTCTTCCTGGAAATATAATATCCTCTCTGATTTGTTCTAACATAACTCCTAAGTGACGTGCTAAATAGGCTCTAAAATCTGCTATAATTGCAGCTGGGTTTTCTCTCCAGCATGAATCAACCTGTTTATCAGAAGAGCTAAATCCTTTAAAACTCCTAGGATGATGTGGCGTTATGTGCCACCCCCATCGACCAGTCTTCCATTTCACCGCATAACCCCAATTTGTATTTCCCTGAAAATACATTTGATGACCTGAAAATCTAATAGTCCTATACTCCCATTCACCATATTGCTTACCTTTCTTCAAACATTTAAGTGTAGCTTCATCATTGCAACTATATTTATTCCTCAGCTCTTCGCACATAGTCTGGTTGTAAATAGTATCCTTATATCTTTCCTGCTCTATCTGCATATAATATGTTGGATCCTGCTCTACATTGCCTTTAGTTACCTTGCAATCAATATTTAACTCCTTTAATTTTCCAAATAAATTCTTTAGTAATTCATTTTGTCCTTTGGCTATCTTACGTGCATCTTTTTTATGTTGTGCGTAAAGCAGCCTACTATAATCTACGTATAAATCAGGAGCCTCCTGCCTCATCTTTTCTTGCCCTCTGCCATTTAATTCAATTGCTTCTATATTTGACAAATTAGATATTTCCTGATTTTCTGCTCCTTTATCCATGCCTAATTCATTTGTCGCATCACCTGATTTTATTCTTTCTAAATTATTAGCTTTGTCTTGGTTAATTTCCCCTTGATATCCAGCTAAATCATCAATAGATTTTTCAAATAAATCTGTCTGCTTATTCACATTAACTTTTACAGTAGGATCCCTATATTCCGCCAAACTAAATGGAGTAAATATCAATAACATACCCATCAATATTACTATTTGCATAGCAAGATATAATGTCGTTTGCTGCATTATTTCTATTAAATGAACTAGATTTAAGTGCTTCATATTAATCCAAAGCCCCTTCTCTAGCCTTTAGCCATTCCTGGCTAATCTCTTTTAAAGAGCCTTCACTAGCCATAGATTCAAGAGCTCTTCTTATACCAATATTGCCAACCACTTTATCAAAAGTTGGTAGAGTTTCGGTACCATCTGATTTATTCAAATCCTCTCCTTCTAACTTAAGCACAAAACTAGGCACGCTAGTTACGGAATATAATGCAAAAGACTCATCATCAATCTGCACCGATACATCAGAATTCTCTATTTCAGCGCCAACCAATTCATGAATTAAATTAGCCAATTGATTCCACGATCCATCAGGTAGACCATTAAATACCAATATCGCTTTATATTTTTTTGCTTCCTCAATATAGTTCTTAAGCAACTTAATTGGCATAGAGCTACTAACAAACACTCTTAAACTACTGTTATTTCTATCAAATGCTTTACCACTTGGTGATTTATTAATTGTATTACTCCATATTGATCCATCTTCTTTTAATTCATGTGCGCCTTTATTTTGCTTATCTAATTGTTCATTTAATTGCATATTTTCTAATTCAATTAACTTGCCCTCAACCGCTAATTTGCTTAGCTCACTAGCCTGGCGACTTAATTGCTGAGCAAACTCCATATCTTCATCGGAATAATTGACCTTATATGTATTTCCTGTTTCTGAATCTAAATCTGGTAAGTTTAATTCAATCGCCAACGCATCTCCATCAGCAAATATCATCATTAAAATTAGAACTGAAATACATAATATGGCCGATACATTCCGCAAAAAATCTTTTAAAATAAACAACAATTTTTCTTCCTCCATATCAAGTATCCCCAGTCTTGTCCGTCATACGGATATTCTTTAAAAGCGCTATATGCCGTATCACTTAATCCCAGCGGCCAACAGCCAAGATCACTTGAACTACTCTTTGGATTAACCATCTGTAACTTATATTGACTTTTTTTGATTGTTAGCGATAAGTGCTTTCTACATATCGCACCGTTGATGCTACCATCTGTAGTACTAGTAGTTTGGGCTAAACCAATTCTATGCATTTTGGCCAAGATCCTAAATGTCAGCAAACTACTATTTTGTACTCCGCCAACATGATCTGCATTTGCCCCTGAAAATGGATACATATTGCCATAACAGCCCGAGCACCAAAACATACTATCAATGCCAGTAGATGCAGTAGCGCTCGCACAATCCAAACCACAAGAGCTCTGAGCTATGGGATTGCCAAATAATATAGCCTCTGGATTAAGCAAACTCTGTAATTTAGGATCATTCCATGTAACATCGAACTCACTCATATATGCTAGGTCAAACGTTCCCGCTTCCATACATATAAAATCAGTCAGTAACTCAAGCCAATAGATCAACGGATATAAATAATAATGTAAGTGATAAAAGCTACTATGCTGTTTACGATCGCCATATCCACTACTAAAAGAACTTATTTTTTTAGTATTACTGCCAAGTGATATACCACCAAGATTAACCATACAATATGGCGTTCTGGTAACATCAACCATCCGTACTGGTTCCCAAAAACCAATCGTAATACCAGGTACAATAACTCCCGCCTTAGTGCACAAACATACTGGTGACTTTGGATTGCTAATATCACGTTTCTTTGGTACTTGCCCTTTGCCTATGCTAATACTACCAATAGATATCGGTAATATGCATGACCAACATATATCAGTTATAGGATTGTCAGTGCTAATGTAAAAGGGACCAGTAAATTGCATAAAAAAGGGACCAGGTAAAAGGGAGTGAACTAAAGGTTCAAAATAGTGCAAACTAATCTTTATTGATAAAAAAATAAAGGTTAAAAAATGATAGGTATAGCTATGTATATAACAATATTGACATTACATAAACAAGAGATGAGTCAGAGGCAAATAGCAAAAATAACAGGACACGATCGTAAAACAGTAAGAAGAATAATAGAAAAATATATTGCTGAGGGAAAGGAAAAACCAAATAAATGCCAAAAGTCAGGAAAAGCAGATAAATGGCATGAAGAAATAATTAGATTACTGGAAAATGATCTAAGCTATGTCCGAATAGAAGAAGAGATAAAAGCCTTAGGTTATGATGGCAGTTATTCTAGTCTGACTCGTTACGTTAAAAAGATAAGAATCAGCAATAATATATGCATAAGATTCCATACAGAAGCAGGAGAAGAAGCGCAAGTAGATTTTGGGGATATAGGCAAAAGATATGATCTAGATGGAAAATTAAGAAAAGCATATATATTCAATATGCGTTTAAGTTATAGCAGATTGGACTATTATGAAGTGGTGTTTGATCAGAAAATAAATACGTGGATACAGTGCCATATAAACGCGTTTAAGTATTTTGGAGGAATAACAAGGGTAATCAAGCTGGATAATTTAAAAGCAGCAATAATATTGGCTAATTATTATGAGCCAATATATCAGGAACAATATAAAAGATTTGCAGATCACTATGGTTTTTTGCCTTCACCATGCAGAGTACGTAAACCACAGGAGAAAGGCAAAGTTGAGTCAGGAATAAAGTATGTATGTAATAATTTTTTTGCAGGAAGAAGTTTTAATAGCAATAAGGAAATGAATGATTCCTTGAGCAATTGGTTAGAGAGGTGCAATAATCGCATACATGGGACCACTGGGAAGAGGCAAAATGAAATATTTAATGATGAGGAGGTCAAAGCATTGATAAGCTTACCTGACACTGAGTTTGATTTATCATCCTGGCATAAAAGAAAAGTAGGAAGAGATTGCCACATTAGTTTAGATAATAATTATTACTCAGTGCCATCAAAATATTCGAGCAAGGAAGCTGAGGTATCATTGGGAGTAAATATAGTTAGAGTTTATGCTGACAATGAAACAATAGCCATACATGACAGAGCTAAAGGGACAGGCATGTTTATTACCAATAGAACTCACTGGCCTGAGTATAAATTATATTATCCTGAATCAAAAGAATATCAGAAAAAATGTATTTTAGAAATGCATGATATAGGAGAATATGGTGGCAAGATGTTATTGTTCGTGCAGGAAAAGCAAAAACATAGAGGTTGGGCAAGAACTATCAAAGGGATACTGCATTTAAGAAAGTTATATGGTGACAATATATTAAATAAAGCTTGTATGAGAGCTCTGTATTATGGAGTTGGCAATTACAGCAAAATAAAAGAGATAATAAAAAATAATTGCTATGACCTACCATTGCCAACATTAGAGATGGAGGCAGAAGATGCAAGAGTTATATAAAAGACTGAAGGAGTTTAAGCTGTCTGGCATGGCGCATGCATTGGATAGTAGGCTGTTATATGCTAGAAGCAAGAAACTACCATATGAAGAGTTTTTAGAATTATTATGTGAAGATGAAAGAGATAATAGACGTGATAATAATTATAAAAGACGTTATAGCCTTGCTAAGTTACCGCATCAAAAGAAGTTAGAGGATTTTGACTTTGGCTTCCAGACAAGCATAGATGAGAGAGAAATAAATGATATAGCTAGCTGTAAGTTTATTACTGCAAAAGAAAATATAATACTAATAGGAGATTCTGGAACTGGTAAAACACATTTAGCAATAAGCTTTGCGCTAAAAGCACTGAGTAAAGAATATAAGGTATTTTTTACTACAGTATCTGACATGCTATACAATTTACATATCTCTAGAGCAGATAACTCTTACTATAGAAAATTGCAACAGCTTATTAGTTATGACTTATTAATATTAGATGAATTAGGGTTTAAGACATTGCCAAAATACTCAGCTGATGATTTTTTTAACGTAATATCAAAACGTTATGAGAGTAAGTCGACAATCATAACTACCAATAAGGAATTTAATAGCTGGAATAATATTTTTGAAGATGAGGAATTGACCAGAGCTATTGTTGATAGACTTATCCATCACGCAAAAATACTGAAAATTACTGGTCCCAGTTTTAGGTCCAAAAAACTGAAAAATGAGGTTATTATGAGCTAAAATATTTTGTTCAAAGCGGTCCCTTTTAAATGCAAATCAGTGGTCCCTTTTTACTGGACATTGACATAGGATTGACGAACCGACCTTTGCAAGTTACACTCGCATGCGCTGGGGTTGGCATCAATATAGCCAACAACAGTAATACTATTATGTATTGAGTTCC
>JAYUJO010000133.1:0-5586 GCA_043765215.1 Rickettsiales bacterium
ATAGGATTGACGAACCGACCTTTGCAAGTTACACTCGCATGCGCTGGGGTTGGCATCAATATAGCCAACAACAGTAATACTATTATGTATTGAGTTCCAAATTGAGTATTTGCGCTTAATCTTCCCGGATCGCCGCAAATACTCAAGTTAGCTTGAGCATGTTTCATTATTTATTCTATTCTCTCATTTTTGTTTTCTTATTATTTTGGCTTATTGATATTACTTCTAACCCGGGTATTCTCTCAAAATCTTTCGCATTAGATGTCAAAATAGGATATCCATTAGCTATAGCCGTAGCCCCAATTATCATATCATGTGTTCCTATCGTTATATTCTTCTGATATAATTCATTGATAATATGGGCATATATTCTTGCTTCTTCTTCTCCAAAAGTTAGACTACTTATCGAGCCCACTATATGCTCAACAAAAGCCGATCTCTTTATACGAATCTCTGAATTTTGAGCTCTATGCACTCCCATAAATAATTCTGTAATTGTGATACTACTTATATAAGCTGACTCATACTGCTGCCATTGACTAAAATCAATGCTCTTTCTTTCAGTAGCTATAATAACTGATGTATCTATTATTATTCCCATTTGTCACTACCTTCTATATCCTTTACAGATCTAATTTCTTGCACAATATTTTGAAACTCCTCCATATCTTCCGTTTTACATTCAGGGCTAGTTTTAAATAAATCATTTAACTCAAGCACCTTAGTTGTTGCCTTAAACTTTGCAGGAGATAATCTTGCAACAATATTACCACCTCTTTTTATATCATAAGTTTCTCCTTTATAATAAACGCACCCAATTACTTGAGAAAATGATCTTAGCATGTCTGTTACCGTTATTAATTTTATCATTATTACCTCTACAATAATTATATAATATGATTATCATATTATATAATTATTGTATCATCTTTGTTTCAGTATTTATATACTATTATGAATAAATCTAATATATTCATCTATTTTTTCTCACTTTTTAGTATTAACTATGGCCCAAAGATTATTAACCAGTTCCATTTATTTATAATGTATGTCCAAAATTGATATAACTAACCTTCTTTACTGTCAGTCATAATCAAAAACCAAATACTTACAATTATTATTACTAATAAGTAAGAAGCCCTATTAGCAAATCTTACGCCCCGCAAAATTTCCTTCTCATCAACTCCCTCAAACTCAAAAAACATATATTCAATCCAATATGATAAAAAATATGCAATAGGTATAAGTAGTAAAAAATTGATATAAACTAGCTTTAAATTGTCAAGCGACCAAACTATTGGGGCATATATTGTTATTTGTAATATCACATCTAAAAAATCTGGTATTTTCTCTAAAGTCTCTTTATTAGCTCCCTTTATCATCAATATTCCAGGTATAGTAATAAGCTGATAATATAACCACCATGCAATAGGTACCCCCACCAACGTTGATACTAAATTAGCAAAAAACACCCTCCAAGCAATCATGCTACTTATCACACTAGGCCACATCTTCTTAAGTACAAAAAACTCTGCCACCACTATTGCTCCAAGTAGTAACCACATCGTAGGCACTGTTACTAATAACATTGGAATTATTACATTAGCTAAAGCCACCTCTGGCGCTATTAACAACAAGCCAAAATATATTAATTTCCTATAATTCCACTTATGTATCATCTATAAATACCAACCTCATTACTATCTAGAGGAACTTCCTGTATCCTAATTTGCTTATCCTCTTGCATCGCAATTGCAGGCACATGCTTAATACCAAACCTCCCTATAATCTCACCACTTTGATCAAAATATATCTTGTCTTTATGTTCAGGCATCATCTCTTCTTGTAGTTTTAATACGCTGCCTCCAACCAATATCACCCTATCCTCTATTTGAACTCCATCTTTTTTATCTATATTTTCCGCATTATCTAATTGCTCCACCAACCATTTCACTTGAGCCTTATCTCTACTATCAATAAAAAACATTCTTCTCTCTAAATTCATATAATCAAGCGGATTCACCCTGGTTCCAGCTTTATGTATAACTTTGCCACACGGTAATATCGCATCCTCTTTTAACTCATATGTTGGATCAAAATAAAATATTCGTTGCTGTTTTGCTGGAGTAATGCCCTCAACCTCTCTTGGATTATTTACCTTATCTTCAACAATATTTTGCATCTCCTCCTGATATTTTTTAATATCAACTGATTCTAACTTTCTCTTCATCATCGCCACAAATGACTCCTCTATTATATCAAATGTATGCCCTCTTTTACCTAAGTCCACAGCCATTACTTTTTGGCTCAGCAATATACTACTTAGCAATATAACTCCCATATTTAATCTTGATATCTTCTTTATCATGCAGCTTTTTTACCTTGGTTACTCTTTACATTTTGTCTAGATCCATCACTACAACCTCCATATTTCTTAGATAATTCTAATATCGACTCATGTATCGATAACCCTTCCTTCTCTGCTCTTAATAAATAATTAAAGTCACTATTCTCAGTAGAAAATAACGCAGTTGAATAACCTTCTGTAGCAAGCCTACCAACCACAGTAGCCCCGTCCGTATGAATCAATACTTCAGAGAATTTGTTATTTGGACATTTTCTTAAACTCTGTATCAATGATGAATATTTCTTGTAACCCTCATGCGCATTAAATGTCTTCATTCCATCAGCATTTTGCTGCAATATTAATTTCCAAGTAGAACTCTCTAATACAGCCGCATTTGCTTTCTTCGTTCCACATACATTACTAAAACTAGTTAAATCCTGCGTACATACCACTAAAGATCCACCATATTTACGCACGGTCCTGGCAAATCTCTCCAAAAAGTTTGCCGCAAAATCTAAGATCATCCACGCCTCATCAACTATAAGCATGAATCTTCTCGATCGATCCCCGCATAAAAACTGCATCGTTATTTGCATCAATATTATTTGTAACACAACACTCAGTAACGGCTTATCATTCTGCAGCTCCTCAAGCTCAAATACTGTAAGCATCTTCTTAAAAGTTGCTTCGTTATTATTAGCAAAAAAACGACCATGTATGCCCTCTTCCGTATATGGATACAAACTATCAGCCATTGCTGATGCTCCATCAACAAAGCGGCCATCCTTATCTTTTAGCGATGCTAATACATGCATCATTTTAGTAATATCTAAACGATCTCCATGAATACTTATACCCTCAATAATAGCTCTCTCAATTAATGCCTCAGCCCTGCTTTGAGCTGACATATTGCACATTGCAGCTATTAATGACTTGGCATATATAATACTATCTTTTGTAACGAAATGGGTCTCATGCTCACTACCACTACCAAGCTTTGACTTGATCTCTATTAACTCAATCCCCTCATTTTCACCACTCTGGCCTATACCTTGCTCTAATCCTTGAATCTTTTCTTCAGTTAAACCCGTAATACTCATTATCTCCTTTAAAGGCAATCCACTTGATAGTAGTTTTAATGCCTTAATATATCTTGCCCCGCTGTTACTAAGGGCTGCAAATGGATTAAGTGATATGTCGCAGCTATGATTAAACCTAATCATCTCTCCTTCTAGTAATCTGCAAATATTCTTATAACTAGCACCTATATCCAAAACAAATACTGCCACATCCTGAGCCATCATACTTTGCGCTAATTCTTGCAGTAAAAACGACTTACCAGCTCCAGATGGAGCCATAATAGCTATATTATAATTACCACCTCCTCCAATTCTGTAATATGGATTGAAGTTAAATAATTGACCCCTTCTGCCAATTAATAATGCTCCAGATGCTGGAACTCCCTTCCACTCACCTTGCAAAGGTAATTTAGCTACCACCTCTCCACTTAGCGCATATCTAGTTAGTTTGAAAAACTTTAAAGACTGCCAATATGAATATTGCATCATCGGCAACATAGCTAATGAACCAATTCTCTGCACATAATTACAAACTTCTATCTTCCAATCATATGAATTATATAAACTCGATAATACTGACTCTGCTATTTCTATCTCCTCCTTAGGAGCACTCAGCATAATCAACATCGACTCTTGTAAATATACTTCTCCTTTTTTATGAATTGCTTTTACATCAACCCATTGCCTAGCCTCCTCCTGCACCGTTAAATCATGTCTAGTATATGATCTGCCACTTGCATGTATAACCCTATCGCCTGCAGTATTTATTGCCGATGTTCCATTTACTCCTAAATTATTAGCCACCACATAAGATATAACAAATCTGCCAGCTATTGTTTTACTCTCATCACCTAGCAAATTCACCATTTCTGACAAACTAAAACTCTCCGGCAACTCCTTAGGGGCAAACACCTTACTAACCATACCAGTATCATTATGCACTATCCCATCTGGCTCTATAGTATTAGACACTAACCTATCTACAACTTGATCAGCTAAATTATTTAATGGGTCATATTTTACTCTATCTTTTGAATAATTCATTTGAAGTAAATCTCGACCAATCCTCATTAAGTCTTTAGCTATACATGTTCGAGGCTGCAGGTTTTCTGTCCTTAATTTGTTCTCTAACTTCTTCTGAAATGCCAATAATTCTTTAACACTCTTCTTACCATTATCTTTTATTGAATATGTAACATAACTTCGATAATCACGCGCTAATCTGCCATCATTGTAATCCTTATAATTATTAGCTAAATCTTCAATAAAATGTCTTCTATATTTAGTTAATTGCTTAATCGGCTCCCCACCAAATGATCTCCCTTCCTCCCACATATTAAGGATTTGTGATACATCATTAGATGCCACAATTAAAAACTGTAAATAACCACCTTCTGGCAACTCATCCGCAAAAAATAATGTTAAGTTTTTCTCAATAGAATCATTACTTCCCACAATAGGGTTAATCTCAAACCAACAACCAATACTACCCTTATTAAAAAATACTCCCGATTCATCATCACAAAATTCATATAATAATAAATCAGATAACATTGAAGCTACCTTAGTATCACGCTCAAACTCCTCTTCTCCTTTAAGTTTAGGATCAACACCACGCTCACCAGGCATTTTTAAACCACAATATGTAGCTAAATTATTTAATTGCTGCTCAATATAATTCATTATATTTTTTATCTATTTTTATTAATTTGATCTAACCACGTAAACACTTATATTTTAAAAATAATCAGTAGAATTATTTTCTCCAATATCATCTCTCATCACCCCGTCCATACTACTATCACTATCTTTTATCACCGACATGCCCGCGCATTCTTTGCCAACGCATTTATTAACACCACTAAATCGCTCAATTTCACCACTATCTATCATCATATCAACCTGATCCATACTCACACATTTAGCCCCCTTAGCATCTGGACATGCAAACGAACTATTATATGTCTGACAACCAACTAAATTCATACTGAATGTCATCAATATTAATAACCGACCTATATAATGGTACCCAAAAACTGGACAATAAAAATGAAAAAGTGAGATATAATTAAACTCAAAGAAAAGAGGAAATTATATGGGTAAAAAAGCAAAGCAATATAGCGCTGAAGAAAAAGTAAAAATAGCATTATTGGCAATAAA
>JAYUJO010000134.1:0-5578 GCA_043765215.1 Rickettsiales bacterium
ATTAAAACAGAAATTGCTGCAATAGTTAGCAAGGTTCTTCCTAATGGCAATCTAGTTGTTCAAGGTCATCAAGAAGTCAGGGTTAATTTTGAACTACGAGAAGTAAAAATTGCAGGAATTATTAGACCAAAAGACATTACTAGTGATAATTCAATTAGAAGCAATCAAATGGCAGAGGCTCGTATTTCTTATGGTGGGCGCGGTGTGGTTAGTGATGTTCAACAACCTCGCGTGGGTTCGCAAGTGCTTGATATTATATCACCATTTTAAATAAAAATTTTAAATTAAAATATGGATGTAGGGGTAGTAGCAGAAATTGGAAGAGAGGCAATTTACGTGTTGATAATGATATCAGCACCTATATTACTTTTAGCTTTGGTTGTTGGTTTGATAATATCTTTATTTCAAGCGTTAACTCAAATTCAAGAGCAAACTCTTACATTTGTCCCTAAAATTATCACTGTATATTTTGGTTTAATTGTAATAATTCCCTACATTTATGGAAAACTTAGTGTTTTTATGGATCACGTTGTTCAATTAATCATTCGATAATAAAAATTGATTCTACGAAAAATCAATTTATAATTGTATAGTTCTTTGTATTATTGTAATTTGTAGAAGAATAATTATAGCAATTTTATGCAACAAGAACAATTCAAACAAAAATATGGATATGATAATGCTACTCAAGTTATGAGGCAATATCTAAACATAAAATATTCCCATATAGAATGTTTAATTTTATTTCGTATGGGTGATTTTTACGAATTATTTTATGAAGATGCAATTACAGCTAGCAGAATACTTGGCATTGCTTTGACCAAACGTGGAAAAACAGGTGAGCATGAAATTGCAATGTGCGGTGTGCCTCATCATGCATTAATAAATTATTTAAATAAATTATTAGAAGAAGGTTTTAAGGTTGCCATTTGTGATCAATTAGAAACACCAGATGAAGCTAAGAAAAGAGGTGGCTACAAAGCTGTAGTCAATAGGGAAGTAACGCGCATTATCACGCCAGGAACCATAATTGAAGAATCGCTGCTAGAGCAAGGTCAGCCAAATTATTTATGCAGCATTGCAATTGATAAAGATAAGGCAGCAATTGCACATGTAGATTTATCAACGTCAGAAATTGCAGTCATAACCATTCCAGAACATGAAATTATTAATGAACTAGCCAAATTAAATCCAAAAGAAATTTTGATATCCGAGAAATATAGATCTAGTGATTTGGTTTCTAAAATTGGTTTTAATCTTGATAAAAGAATATCTTTTCAAGTTGATAGTTTTTATGCCTATACCAAATGTGAAAAAAATATTTTAGACTTTTATAAAATTCACGATTTAATGGCAATTGGTGAGGTTGATAAACAACACATTGCAGCTCTTGGCAGTATATTAGAATATATATCCATTACTCAAAAAGAGCGAGCGCCAAAACTGCCTAAACCAAAGATATTAAGTTTTAATAATTTCATGAGTATTGATGCCTCAACGCGCAAAAACCTTGAAATAGTTCAAACTTTAAATGGTTCATATAAGGGAAGTTTACTGTCATGTATTGATTATTGCGTTAGTAAAAGTGGTAGTCGATTATTATATCAATATATTTCAAACCCTTTGCTTGATATTGAGAAAATAAATAATAGACTTGAGATAACTACTTTTTTTGTTCAAAAAGACAATATTACTCAAAAGATTAGACAATTACTTAGTAAAACAGGCGATCTTGAGCGCTGCATTACTCGTTTAAATATGAATAGAAGCACTCCGCGTGATCTATTGAGCATAAAATATACTATTGAAATTGCTGAAAATATTGCAGCAGATTTTTACAGTTTAAATGGCTTAGATGTTCCTGATAATATTAATTCATTAATTAAGCCATTGCTTGGTATGAGTGATATATTTAATTTGATAGATGAAGCAATTAAAGAGGATGCACCTAATAATATATCTGATGGAAAGATTATAAAACATCAATATCATCCCAAAATTGCTGAAATCTATGATTTAATTGAAAACGGGAGAGAACATATTGAAAGCTATCGGGATTTATATCGAAAAGAGACTGGCATTGATAGTTTAAAAATAAGTAATAATAATGTTATTGGATTATTTATTGAAGTTACCGCAAAACATGCTGGTAAAATCACTGATAGTAAATTTATTCATCGTCAAACTACAGTAAACTCAATTCGATATACAACTATTGAGCTTAGTGAAATTGAGAGCAAAATTGTTAATGCAAAATCGTTAGTAATTAATTTAGAATCAGAATTATATAATAAGGTTTGCTCCTATATTATTGATAATCATCAATTATTAATTAATTTATCTAATGCACTAAGCCTGCTTGACCTTTATTGTAATTTTGCTCAATTAGGTATTAAGCAGCAATATTGTAGACCAACGTTAAGTGATGATATAGTTTTTAACATTAAAAATGGTCGCCACCCAATTGTTGAAAAATTTCTTCAAAAAAATAATGAAAGTTTTATTGAAAATGATAGTGGGCTCAATATTGATGAAAGAGTCTGGTTAATAACTGGCCCAAATATGGCTGGTAAAAGCACTTATTTAAGACAAAATGCTATAATTGCGATAATGGCTCAAATTGGTTGCTATGTTCCTGCTAAAAGCGCCATTATTGGTATTGTTGATAAAATATTTAGTCGCATTGGTGCTGGGGATGATCTTGGCAAAGGGCAATCAACATTCATGTTAGAAATGCTTGAAACCTCGACTATTTTAACTCAATCTAGTCATAAATCCTTGATCATATTAGATGAAGTAGGTCGCGGAACATCTACATATGATGGGGTAGCCATTGCCTGGTCCGTTCTTGAGCATATTCACGATAAAATAAAAGCTAGATGCTTATTTGCCACACATTATCATGAATTAACTATAATGGAAAATATATTGCCAGCATTAAAAAATTATACAGTTGATATTAAGGAAACTGATGGAAAGATTTTGTTTTTACATAAAATTAAACAAGGTGTTGCTGATAAATCTTATGGAGTACATGTTGCGGCAATTGCGGGTCTACCTAAGAGTGTAATTAAACGAGCTGGAACAATATTAACTAAACTTGAAAAAGATTATAATAAATATAATAAAAAAATGACTGAGGGTGAGTCTTACAATATGGATTTATTCACTAATCCTTCTGATAAAACAAGAGAGAAATATCAGCAATTATATGATGATATAATGCAAATTGAGCCCGATAAGTTAACACCAAAAGATGCACTTGAAATATTATATAAATTAAAACAAGATGGTAAAAACTATTAATATTGACTATTAAGGCTTAATAAAGTAAAAAACTCCTAAAATAAGAAATAGAAAATTATGACTGACAAAATAAAAATTAAGGCCGTTAAAGAGAAAGTAATTAAAATTAAAGATGCTACCATAAATGCTAAAGACTTGAAGCATGTGCAAGATCATTACCTAGACTATCCATATCCAATGCGTAATCCAGAAGATGATAAAACTAGATTGCTTAAAGTTTATGGTGATTATTTAGGCGAAATTAATCATTGGCTTTTTGAAGGCAAAAAAGACTTTACCAAAAAATTTCGTGTGTTAATTGCAGGTGGTGGAACTGGTGATTCTACAGTTTATTTAGCTGAGCAATTGAAAAATATAGATGCTGAAGTTGTATATTTAGATTTTAGTAAAAATAGTATGGAAATTGCTCAAAAAAGAGCTCAGTATCGTGGTGTTAAAGATAAAATAACTTGGATTAATGATAGTATTTTTAATATTCCAAAATTAAAGTTAGGAAAATTTGATTACATAACATGTACAGGAGTTTTGCATCATTTAGAATCACCAGATGCGGGGCTTAAAGTTTTAGCAGATTCACTAACTTCAGGTGGCGGAATGGCCATAATGGTTTATGCTCAATATGGCAGAACGGGAGTATATCAAATTCAAGAAATGTTGAGAATGATTAATAAGGGAGTTTCATCTCGCCAAGAAGAAGTTAAAAATGGTTGGAACGCTGTTAATGCTCTGCCAGATTCAAATTGGTATAAAAGAGGTAGAGAGCTGCTTAACGATCATATTAATCATGGTGATATTGGCATGTATGATATGTTTTTGCATAAACAGGATAGAGCATATACCGTTCCACAAATTTATGACTTCGTTGAAAATGCAGGTTTGAATTTTATTGAATATAATTCAGCTCATTCTCGAATAATGCTTAAGCCTGAAACATATTTCAAAGATGCAGAATTTTTAAAGAAAATCAAGAGCTTAGAAGATAAAGCGCAAGCTGCAATTTGTGAGATTATGTGTGGTTCAATTATTAAACATAGTTTTTATGTATCTAAAAAAGCAAAAACTAATGCTAAATTCTCAGATATGAATAATGTACCATTTATATATACTATTCCAAATCTTGCTCTGCAATTATCTGAATATATAAAAGCAAATCCGCAATTATTAAATACACGTATGAGCTTTTCATGGAAATCTGATTTCTTAGGTGATGTTACCATTAATATACCTGTGTCAAAATATACAGAGTTTTTATTCAAACATATGGTTGGTGCAACAAAATCATTTAAAGAAATTCATCAAGGAATTGAAAAAGATTTGGGTAAAAAAGTAACAGAAAGTGAATTTATGGGTGAGATTAATCGCATTTTCCCATCAATGGAAGAAGCTGGAGTTATTTTACTTCGTCATAAGGATATTGCTATTGATTCAATGTAATATCATTTAATTTATATTTAAAAGGTGCATTTTAGTGGAGAAATCGGTATTAGGTAAGTGCTGGTCTCCACGCACCTATAATGAGAATTTTATACAAGAAATTGCAAGAACATTAAATGTAAGCGATTTTCTTGCAAAAATTATTTCTAGGAATATTACTAATATTAATCAAGCCATTGATTTCTTGAATCCCAAATTAAAATCACTTTTACCAGATCCATTTCATTTAAAAGACATGCAAAAAGCTGTAGAGCGAGTAGAACGCACCATTGAAACTGGTGAAAAAATTTGTATTTATGCAGATTATGATGTAGATGGGGCCACTTCTGCTGCTCTTCTAAAAAATATATTTAGTCAATTAGGATTAAATGTAGACATATATGTTCCAGATCGAATTAAAGAAGGATATGGACCAACAGCCTATGGCATGCAGGAAATTAAAAAGCAAGGTACTAATCTAGTAATTACTGTTGATTGTGGATCAGTTGCTTTTGAAGCAATAGATATGGCAGTGCAATGTGGTTTAGAAGTAATAGTTATTGATCATCATATTAGTTTAGAAACTATGCCTCAAGCGCTAGCAGTTATTAATCCAAATCGATTGGATGAGACTAGTGATTGCAAGGATCTTGCCGCTGTTGGAGTTTCATTTTTATTTTTAATTGCATTATGCAAACATTTAAAACAAGCTGATTTTTTTAATAAAAAAAATATAGCTTTTCCAGATTTAATGCAACAATTAGATCTTGTGGCACTTGGAACAGTCTGTGATGTGATGCAAATCACTGGCTTAAATAGAGCTTTTGTAACTCAAGGCTTAAAGATTGCTAGAAATAGA
>JAYUJO010000135.1:0-2104 GCA_043765215.1 Rickettsiales bacterium
AAATCCACAATTTTTAGAAATAATTGATCAAAGTGCTAATCATGCTGGTCACGTTGGTAATTCTGGCGGTAATGAATCGCATTTTCTAATTAATATTAAAGCAGAAAAATTAGATGATTTAAAATTAATTGACAAACATCGATTAATTAATGACTTATTAAAAGAAGAATTTAATGAAGGGTTACATGCCCTTTCCATAATAATCAAAAAATAGGAGTTAGAGTTTATGAGTCAAGATAGTATATTAAAGCTTTTTGCAGGCGCCTCTCAGGCAATTCGTCAATCAACGGAAACAATTGCAAATAATGGAGCTGATTTTATTGAAAAAAATGTTATTAAAGGAAAATATGTAACGCGTGAGGAATATGAACAATTAAAAAGAATTGTTTTAAAACTTGAACAAGAAATCCTAGCTTTAAAAACAAAGGCTGAATGAGTGATCAAATAGCACCAACTAATAAATTATTATTTTATTATTTAAGTAATTATTAATATAGTAGCTTGCCTTGATTAATTTAGTCGTTATAATTTAATCATAACTTTAAAACTTAAATAACTAAAAAAACGGAGATTATATTATTATGACAAATCCATTTGAATATATGCAAAATATGATGAATCAAGAAGGTTTTTCAAAAAACATGCCTAATATGAATATGTTAAATATGGGAATACCAAATATGGACTTTTCAAAATTCTCATCAAATATAAAAAATACAGCTGAAATGTTTACATCAACTAGTCAACAATCATCTGAGAATATTCAAAGCATTCTGAAAAAAGGATCAGAAAATTTGCAAGAAACTGCTACTGAAATGATGAATTCAATGAAAGATGCAATCTCTTCAGGCGATGTTTCTCAAATTACTAATTGTCAACAAAAGTTTGTTCAAAAAATGCTAGATAATAATTTTAATAATACGAAAGAAATTATGGAAGCAGCGGGCAAATCGATAATGGATATGATGACAATGATGCAGACTAATATGAAAGATTCTGCTACTCAAACATTTAATAAAGTTAATAACCCGAATTAATTTCTTTGATAATCCATCATACATACGAATTGCCGCTCTAAGCGGCAATTCGTTTTTCCATTTCTATATTTAAATAATCCCAGTTATGGATAAGCAAAAACTATCCATTATTGGGGTTAAATATGAATTATTTTTTAAAAAAAATGGTAGATTTTATACCTTACATCATATTACTCAAAACATCCTTCATTGAATAAAATCCTGGTGGCTGATTATTTAACCATTTTGCAGCAAAAAGGGCTCCTTGAGCAAAAGATTGCCTAGATAATGCGCGCGTTCCAATCGTAACTAATTCATAATCATTGGCAAAAATCACTTCATGCTCGCCGTAAATTCCACCTGCCCTAATCGATGCGAATCCTATTTCATTATCTTGTCGCATACTATTATTTCTATTAAATACTGCATATTCTTTAAAATCTATTTCTCTTGCTTTGGCAATTTCCTGTCCAATCATTAAAGCCGTTCCTGATGGAGCATCTTTTTTATATCGATGATGCGATTCTAATATTTCAATATCGTATGATTTTAAAATTTGAGCGGCTTTTGCAGCCATTTGAGCGACTAAATTAGGGCCAAGACTTGTATTTGGTGCATAAAGCACTGCCCTATTTTTAGAAATATTTTTTAATTGATCAAGCTGTCCATCATGCAAACCAGTCGTTCCAACTAAAATTTTTACAGCTGAATCATCTAAACATTCAAGCAATGAATTTAAACCATCTGCAGAAGAAAAATCTAAAATAGTATCGCACTTATTACAATCATTAATAATTTGACTCTTAGTATGTTGTCTATTAATTTGAGCAACTAAATCAAAATCTTGATTATTTTCAATTAAATTTTGGATGGATAAGCACATTTTTCCACCAGCACCATTAAGTCCAATTCTTATTTTATTCATGTGATATCAATATATTTTTTTGCATAATATAACAGAGGTATTTTTGTTTCATCAACTATAGTAGATAATACTTCTCCAATGAGAATAATGTGGTCTCCTGCATCTATAATTTGATGTTTTTTGCACTCTAAAAAACTTATTGAACCATGAATTTGTGGGGTTT
>JAYUJO010000136.1:0-5523 GCA_043765215.1 Rickettsiales bacterium
AATCATATATTTGTAATAAATTAAAAGTTGGGCTAGTAACATTTATTTTACTACCACATAATTTTTTGATGACATGTTGGCATAGATAAGTTTTCCCAGCACCCAAATCTCCTCTTAAAACAATGACATCATTACTTTTAAGCCTCAAAGTAATATTATGAGCTAGAAGCCTAGTTTCTTTTTTATCGTTAACGATATGTGTACCAAATAAATCATGCATTAATTTAAATGAGGCTAGTTACAAATGTTGGAGTCATGCCCACTTTTACTGCATGATTCGACAGTGAAACTAATTTATCCTCGATTGATTGATGAATTGCATGAATCTTTCTTGAATTTCCACTTAATACTAAAGCAGAATGAATGCCGCTATTATTTGCTCCTAAAATATCAGTCTCAAATGTATCACCAATCATTAAAATTCGATCTTTATTAATATTTGGGTGTAATTCAAAAACTCTATTATATATCGAGGCTTTTGGTTTGCCTGCATAAATAACGCTGCCTCCATGTTTTTCAATAATATTAGCAAAATAACCCGAGCAATAACGAATATTTTCTTGCACAGGAATAATTACATCTGGATTTGAACAAATATTATGTAAATGAGGAAGTTGTGCTGCTTTTTCTAATAATTGATTATATTCATTGATATTTTCATGTTCATCGCGATATAGACTTAGCAGAAGAATATCAGCCTGCTCAATTTGACTAATTAAGTCACAATCAATATTATGTAGAGTATCTTCATTTCTTTCTTGTCCTAGATGAAATATTTTAACTCTATGATTTAATGTTTTTTGATGCTCTTGGATTAATTGGCGAGAAATATCTCCAGAAGAAACAATTTTCTCAGGAGTAATATTATTTAAGCCCCAAGATTGTAATTTTTTAGTAAGAAGATAATTGGGCCTTGGTGCATTGGTTAAAAAAATAACATTTTTTTGAGTCAAAATTTCATTTATACCTTCAATAACGCCAGGATATAAGTGATCACCTTCGACTATAACTCCCCATAAATCAAATAGAAATAAATCGTAATTATCAATAACATTTTTTAATGATTTAAAGGTAAGTTCAGACATAATATTCTCAAAATAATTAATAGTAAGTTTTGCTTTAAAAAACTATAACCCTATAGTATAGTGACTGCATCAATTTTTTATCACATTAGAGATAAACATGTCAAATAAAGAAGAAGTTAATCAAGAAGAATATAGCGCTGATTCAATTAAAGTTTTAAAAGGCTTAGAAGCTGTCAGAAAAAGACCAGGAATGTATATCGGCGATACTGATGATGGCTCAGGCCTGCATCATATGGTATATGAAGTTGTAGATAATGCTATTGATGAGGCTTTAGCTGGTCATTGCGATCTAGTTAGAGTTATATTGAATAAAAATGGATCTGTTACGGTTAGTGATAATGGACGCGGTATCCCCGTTGATATGCACGAAGGTGAGGGCGTTTCTGCTGCTGAAGTAATCATGACCCAGCTTCATGCTGGTGGTAAGTTTGATCAAAACTCATATAAAGTATCAGGCGGCTTGCATGGCGTTGGTGTTTCTGTAGTTAACGCATTGTCTGATTGGCTTGAGCTTCGCATTTGGCGGAATAAAAAAGAGCATTTAATTCGTTTTAAAGATGGTGAAGCTGAATTTCCTTTAAGAGTTGAGGCTGAAAATATTGATAAAAAAGGTTCTGAAATAACTTTTATGCCATCAGTTAGCACCTTTCGTATTATTGAATTTAATTTTGCCACTATTGAACATAGATTGCGTGAGCTTGCATTTTTGAATTCAGGCGTGCATATTGAACTACTTGATAATAGATTTGATACTCCGCAAACAGTAAAATTTTTGTATGAAGGAGGGGTGCATGCTTATGTCGAATATATTAATCGTAGCAAAACTTCTTTGCACCCATGTATTTACCTAACAGCAAATGATGAAGAAAGGGGCATAAGCCTTGATTTTGCCATGCAATGGAATGATACATATCACGAAAATATCTTATGTTTTACTAATAATATTCGTCAAAGAGATGGTGGAACTCACCTATCTGCCTTTAAAGCGGCGCTTACGCGCGTTATTAGCTCATATGTTGAAAAAAGCGGCATGGCTAAGAAGATGAAAATTACTTTAGCAGGAGATGACTCAAGAGAGGGTTTAGCTTGCGTATTGTCAGTTAAAGTGCCTGATCCAAAATTCTCATCTCAAACTAAAGATAAATTAGTTTCCTCTGAAGTTCGCCCCGTTGTTGAAGGTGCCGTGTATGCAAAACTCCTAGAATGGTTTGAAGAGCATCCAGTTGATGCAAAAATTATTGTTGCAAAGATTGTTGAAGCTGCAAGTGCGCGCGAAGCTGCAAAAAGAGCTAGAGAACTCACGCGTCGTAAATCTGCTTTGGAAATATCAAATTTACCAGGAAAACTTGCCGACTGCCAAGAAAAAGATCCAGCTTTATCTGAATTATTCATAGTAGAGGGAGATTCAGCGGGTGGTACTGCCAAGCAAGGAAGGGACAGAAAAACTCAGGCGATATTGCCCCTGCGAGGTAAAATTCTCAATGTTGAGCGCGCAAGATTTGATAAAATGTTATCATCAGAGCAGGTTGGAACTTTAATTACAGCACTAGGCGGCGGTATTGGTAAAGATTTTGATGTTAATAAAATTAGATATCACAAAATAATCATTATGACGGATGCGGACGTTGATGGCTCGCACATTAGAACATTATTACTGACCTTCTTTTATCGTCATGTGCATCAAATCATTGAAAATGGATATTTATATATAGCTCAACCTCCTTTATATAAAGTAAAAAAAGGATCAAGTGAAAAATATTTGAAAAATGAGCAAGCTCTTCAAGATTACTTAATTAATGGAGCTTTAGCAGATACTTATATAGAGCAAAAAAATGACCAAAAAATCAATGATGGTGAACTAAAATTACTGCTTGATCGAATCACTAACTTTAATAATAGAATTAGTTCAATATCTAGAAAATTTGATTCAGAAATTTCTGAATGTTTGGCAATTAATAATTTATTATGCACCGACTCATTTACAATTAGTAAAAAAGATGAACTAGTAACAGCTCTAAGCCCATTAAATTTAGGTGAGATTGAACCAGATAAATCTGATTGGGAAGTTGAAACTTCAGATGATTTCATTAAATTTTATCGCTTTGTTAGGGGTGTTCGCATTGAAAAAGTTTTATATAAGGAACAAGTTCAATCTCCAGAATTTATGCAGCTAAATAAAATAGGTGCCAAGATGGAGCATATTTTCTTGGGTGGATGTACCTTAAATGTTAAAAATGTTGAATATAAAGTAGCAAGGCCAAGTAAAATGCTTGAGTTGATAATCAGTCTTGCTAAGAAAAACATTACAGTGCAACGATTCAAAGGTCTTGGTGAAATGAATGCTGATCAATTATGGGAAACTACTCTTGATCATAATAAGCGTACTTTATTGCAAATTAAGGTTGGAAATACCGATGATGCTGAAGAAATTATTTCTACATTAATGGGAAGTATTGTGGAACCCCGTAGGGACTTCATCAATGCTAATGCACTAAACGTTAATAATCTTGATGTATAAGTTATGAGAATAGGTATTTTATCACGTAGTAGCAAAATATTTTCTACTAAAAGACTAGTAGAAGCTGCGCAAAATAGAGGGCATAAAGTAATGGTGGTTAATCCACTTAAATGCTTTATGAATATTACTGGAAATAAACCAGATGTTCATTATAAAACAAAATTAATTGAAAAATTATTGGAATTTGATGCAATTATTCCTAGAATTGGTGCATCAATGACTACATTTGGCACAGCAGTTCTTCGGCAGTTTGAAGTTGATGACGTCTATGTTTTGAATAATGCTATGGCTATTGGTAGTTCGCGCGATAAATTGCGTGCTCATCAATTACTTGCGCAAAAAGAAGTTGGTATTCCCAATACCAGCTATGCCCATTCTGGTGATGCGACTCGCGCCATTATTAAATCTGTTGGCGGCGCGCCATTAATTGTTAAGGTAACTGAAAGTACTCAAGGAAAAGGGGTGCTACTTGCTGAAACATTTAAAGCGGCTGAGAGCTTGATTAATGCATTTTTAGATTTACAGGCTAATTTTTTAGTACAAGAATTTATTAAAGAATCAGCAGGTAATGATATTAGATGCTTTGTTATTGGTGATAAAGTGGTTGCAGCAATGAAAAGGCAAGGTGGAGAGGGTGAATTTCGCTCAAACCTTCATGCGGGTGGCACTGCGCACAAAGTGAAAATCACTCCACAAGAGCGAGCGATGGCTGTGCAAGCGGCAAAAGTAATGGGCTTAAAAGTTGCTGGAGTCGATTTAATTAGATCAAATAGGGGTCCACTAGTTCTAGAGGTAAATTCATCTCCAGGCCTAGAAGGAATTGAAAAAATAACTGGCGTTAATGTTGCAGATGCTATTATTGGCTATATTGAAAAAGATATTAATAAAAACTCAAGGCGAATTATTGAATGAATTTGAAATAATATGAAATATTTAATATTATATTTATTAATTCAATTATAATTGTGAGAAAATATATTGAAAAAAAAGCCATTATTGATTGGTTGGCGAGAATGGGCTGAACTTCCAGATCTAAATGTACCATTAATTAAGGTAAAAATTGATACTGGGGCAAGGACTTCTGCGCTTCATGCTTATGATATTAAAATTTTTGAAAAAGATGGCAAACAATTTGCTGAATTTATGATTCATCCAATTCAGAATAATAATCAAATAGGCATTGCAAGCGAAGCAGAAGTGATTGATATGCGAGTTATCAAAAGTTCAAATGGTCATAAACAGCTTCGAGTTGTAATAAATTCATTAATTCAAATTGGTGGATACCAAGCATATATTAATATTACTTTGACCAATCGCGATATAATGAATCATCGTATGCTTTTAGGGCGCAGCGCCATGAAAAATATTTTAATAAATCCAAATAAGTCATATCTTTTAGGGCGCATTAATAAACAAGAATCTTATGATAAATATAATTTTTAATTATCTTTAAGGTTAATTTTTTGTGAGCGTTCAGTAATTTTAAATTTAAAATTTAATTTAAAATTAAATTCAGCATAAATAAATACAAAACTCTAGAAAGTGTTCATTTCTGAACATTTTCTAGAGTTATAATTATAAAATGGAAACGATAGAAAATTTATAGATCCTGATCTGTATCATATGAAGAAAATTGTCCCATAGCTTCTAAATCTTTTACTAATTCTTCACCACATTCACCTTCTATTAAATCTATATTTTGCCCCACAGATGGTTCTTCTGTTTGCTCTGCGCTTTGATCTGGTTCTGAATCTTTATCCTCATATGTACTTCGTGCACTTTTTGTTTTACTAACTTGGCAATATGATTCACAGTCATCCAAATATTTAGATATTTTAGCATTATTTCTAAAATCTTCAATAATGTCTGCAAATAGATTATAATAACCTGAGTTCGGTATAAGAGAAAGGAATGAAGAGA
>JAYUJO010000137.1:0-2083 GCA_043765215.1 Rickettsiales bacterium
ATTACAATCGATCAGATAAAAGCTGGGTTTAAATATGGTGAAGGAATTGATTATTTTTATGTTGAGTCTAATAAAATTATGCCTTTTACAAATCAGGCAAATCAATTGAAAAATTTAGCGCATTGGCATTCAACCGATCATTGGGGTTGGAATCCAGTAACTTGTGAAAGTTACCAAACCTCATGGATACCGGAATCTAAACCAATTATTTTTAGTGAATTTGGCTTTAGATCTATAAATAATTGTACTAATCAACCAAATGTTTATGGTGATAAGTTGCCAAAACATTCAGATGGGTCATTAGATTTTCCCTTGCAAATGAGGGCAATACGTGCGATTTTAGAATATATAAAGGAAACAAACTTTATTAAAGAGGGAGTTTGTTATTGCTGGGACTCTAGAGGTTATGGCTGGCAAATTAAATATGTAGATGGAAAATATTGGCAATCAGGCCATTGGATTGACGGAAAAATAGCAAAAAAAATAAAAGATGACAGTAAAAATACATAAAGCACAAGATTTTCAAAAAATGCAAATTGCAGGCGCCCTTGCAGCAGGTACGCTTGATTTTATTACAGAACATGTAGTTCCAAATGTGACTACTGATGAGCTTGATAGTTTATGTCATGATTTTATTACTCAAAATGGCGGAATTCCTGCGCCATTGAACTATAAAGGTTTTCCAAAATCAATATGTACTTCGGTGAATCATGTTATTTGTCACGGTATACCATCTGATAAAAAACTTAAAAATGGTGATATTATTAATATTGATGTGACAACTATTGTTGATGGCTGGCATGGTGACACAAGCCGTATGTATTATGTTGGAGATGTTGGCATTAAGGCAAAACGTTTAATTCAAGTGACTTATGATACGATGATGATTGGTATTGAGATGGTAAAACCAGGTATCAAGCTTGGTGATATTGGTCATGCTATTGCGCAACATGTTGAGAAAAATAATTTCTCAGTAGTAAGAGATTATACTGGTCATGGTATTGGCCGAGTTTTTCATGATGAGCCAACTGTGCTTCATTATGGCAAGGTTGATACTGGCCTTACCCTTAAAGAGGGGATGTTTTTTACAATTGAGCCAATGGTTAATGCTGGCAAAGCTGACACAATATTAAGTAAATTTGATCATTGGACAGTGACAACAAGGGATAAATCTCTATCTGCGCAGTTCGAGCATACAGTTGGAGTTACCCATGATGGAGTAACTATTTTTACTAAATCAAATAAGAATTTATTATATCCCCCTTATGATGCCGGAAAATAAAACGATTAGTAAACCTCACTATATTGGTCATCGAGCTAGACTAAAGAATAAGTTTTTAAGTTCAGATAATTCTAGTTTAAATGATTATGAACTACTTGAATTATTATTATTTCAATCAATACCTCGGCGTGATGTTAAACCATTAGCTAAAGAATTATTACAAAAATTTGGTAGTTTTAAACAATTAATCAACGCTGAACAAAAAAATATTTTAGCAATAAATGATGCAAAAGAATCTGTTTATTTGCAATTCAAACTATTAAAAGAAATATTAAATCGAATATTTTATGGGGAAATTCATAAAAAAAATATTATAGGGTCGTGGACAGCTCTGCTTGAATATTTACAATTTAATATGGGTTGTTTAAAACTTGAGCAATTCAGAGTTTTATTTTTAAATAAAAAAAATATATTGCTAAATGATGAAGTAATGGCCAATGGTACTATTGATCAAACTCCAGTTTATATTCGAGAAATTGTTAAAAAAGCCCTTTTTCATGAGGCTGGTGCCATAATATTAGTTCATAATCATCCAGGTGGTAATTCAAAACCATCTAATGCAGATATTCAGCTGACTAAGCAAATTGTTGATGCCTGCAAAGTTGTTAATGTAACTGTGCATGATCATGTTATTATTGGTAATAATGATTTTTATAGTTTTAAGACTAATATGCTGTTATGAAATATATAATTATTTTTATTGCGATAGGAATTATATCTCTAATATCATCATTGATATTAACTAAAATATTTATCAAATTTCTCAAAAATCATGGCATTATTGATCTTCCAGGGAATAGA
>JAYUJO010000138.1:0-5473 GCA_043765215.1 Rickettsiales bacterium
ATTTTTTTTGATGGATCTAATTTTTTTATTTTTCTGATAGTTTGCCTTGCTTCTCTTTCTGCAGATTTTGTTACTGCGCAGGTATTAATAACTGTTACATTATCTTGATTTGATGAGCTCAAGTTTTTTTTAATTATTTCACTCTCATATATATTAAGACGGCAACCAAAAGTGATCACTTCATGATTTTTAGTCATAAATATATTCTCCGAAGAAAACATATGATGCAGGGCCAATCATACTAAAATTATTTTGCTCTTTTAACATTTGTAAAAACCCGAGTTCAAAGATCACTTGGGCTTTTTCACTAGCAAAGCCAAGCTTATTTGCAGCAGCGTAAGATGCAATAGCGCCGCTACCACAAGCATAGGTAAAACCTGTTCCTCGCTCCCAAACTTTTAGAAATATCTTATCATCTACAATTTTAGTAAAATTGACATTTACTCCTTCAGAAAATAAAGATAAATTTTGAAAATTTTGTCCAATTATATTTTGATCAGGTTCTGATAATTCTGAAAAAATGACTAAATGCGGATTACCAACATCGACGCAGAGCATTTCTTTGGGTTCAATCATATATTTTTGAGCTAGTGGCCATAATTTGTCAGTGCTAGGCATCCATTTTTCATTAAAACTAACATTACCCATATTAATTTTAATCTCATCAGGAGCAATGTAATTACAAATTACCAATCGGCCATCAACATTTAGGGTTATATTTTTTATTCCCGTTAAATCATAAATTAATTTAGCAATACATCTAGATGCATTACCACAAGCTTTTGCTTTTGATCCATCATGGTTATAGATGCTCATTTTAATTGAGTCACCTTCATTTTGATAAATTATGAACTGATCACAACCTATTCCAATTTTGCGATTAGAAATTTTTACTGCAAATTCATTGTAATTAATTAAACTTGGCAATGCATTTTCTTCAATAATGACGAAATCATTACCTAGTCCATGCATTTTTACAAAAGCAATTTTTGTAGCCATTAAATTAATTTAATTATTTGAATAACGGTTAATATGAAATGATACTCTTTTATTTATATACCAATGAAAGATCAAGATAGCAAACATAATCAGTCCTCTTTCTAGTTCTTTAGAAATTATTTCCCAAGCTTGATTCTTTTTGTCATCGATAAATTTATCACGCTCGGCAATCCTCAGATTAGTTAGTTCCTCGTTTTGCATTGTAAATGATGGATTAATTGATTCCTGATATTCCCTATACGATTCATCATCTTCAAAATTTTCCAAATAGTCACTATATCTCATTTCTGTTATAGATAATTGAGGCAAAGTTCTGATCGATTTATCAACTGAAATTAATACCAATGCTGCGCATATAAGGCACGCTGCGAATGTATAATATTGAAGGGCTTTTTTAAACATGATATTTTTCTTTAATTAATTTATAATTTTATTATGATTAACAATTATATACTAATTATTATATAATTACAGTAAATAAAACAATTTTTGACAAAAAAACCTTTAAAAATAAATTTTTATTATGATAAACGAGATATTACCTTTACTTAAAAAACTCATAAATTACCAATCAATATCACCAAAAGGTGAGGATGTATTAAATTTTATTTCCGATTTTTTAAATCCGTTAGGATTTACATGCATAATAAAAACATTTGGCCCTAATAATGAAGTTGCTAATCTATATGCTTATACTTCTTCACAAAATAAAGACCCTTTTAATATATGTTTTGCTGGGCATGTTGATGTTGTGCCTCCCATGAACGAGAGTTTATGGTCAAATGATCCATTTTCTATGACAATAAATGAGGGTATTATTTATGGGCGTGGTGTAGTTGACATGAAGGGATCAATTGCTTGCGCCCTTATTGCTGCCCAAAAATATATTGAAAGTAATCAGGATTTATCTGGAAATATAAGTTTTCTGCTAACTACAGATGAAGAAATCGGTGGTAATTATGGCACAAAAAAAATGCTGGAATATATCTATGAACTTGGACACAAAATTGATTTTTGTATATTAGGCGAGCCAACTTCAATTGATCAATTTGGTGATTTAATTAAAATTGGTCGAAGAGGCAGTATAAATTTTGATTTGAATATTAAGGGTATACAAGGTCACGTTGCCTATCCAGATAAAGCGCTTAATCCTAACAAAATTTTAGCTGCCATTTTAAATGAATTTAACAACCATATATTTGATTTTGGAACAGAATTTTTTCAAGCTTCGAATTTGGAAATAACCTCAATTAATTGCCATAATTTAGTCAATAATATCATTCCTGAGATGTCATCCGCTAAATTTAATATTCGCTTTAATCATTTGCATACTCCAGAGATATTAAATATCATTATAACTGACATAATTAAGAAATATTCTAATAATTTTGAATTAAATTATACTTGCTCATCACTACCATTTTCTCAAAAAATGTCGGGTAATATATCCTTATTTAAACAAATTGTTGATAAAACTTTAAATATCGAATCTAAATTTGAAACAAATGGTGGAACCTCTGATGCTAGATTTATTTTTAAATATGCTGAAGTTGTTGAGTTTGGGGTAAATTGTAATCAAGCTCATAAAATTGATGAAAGATGTTCTATTGGGGATTTACAATCATTATATAATGTGTATTATGATAGCTTAATTAAGTTTCTAGGCGACTCTTAAGAGTTCAATTTAAACTTATCAAAAGCTTGTTCTAAGCGGGTGTGGCGGAATTGGTAGACGCCCTAGATTTAGGTTCTAGTGCCGCAAGGCGTGGGGGTTCGAGTCCCTCCATCCGTACCAACTTAATATAATTAATTTTAAATTTATTAGTTAGGTGGTATTTAGTTTTTTAAAATTATAATTAGCAAAATATATATCTTTAAAAAAAACATAATAAATATATAATTTATGAAAATTACAGAATTAACAAAAGATAAATCAACTTATCAGTTAAAAGTTACTTTTTCAGCTGAACAAATCAATGAAAAAATTGAGACTAAACTTCTAGAAATTGCTAAAACTGTTAAAATGAATGGTTTTAGAGCAGGAAAAGCTCCAATAGCAGTTTTAAGAAAAAAATATGCTCCTTCAATTAGAGAAGATATAGCAAGGGAAACAATCGAATCGGCAATTAAACAAATTATTAAAGAACAAGATTTAAATATTGCCTTTGATCCTGAAGTTACCGACTTTAAAAATGAAGTAAATTCTAATTTAGAATTTACTTTAAAATTCGAATTAATGCCAGAAATTACTCTTCCAGATTTTAAGAAAATTGAAATTGAAAGACCAAAATTAAAGGTCACAGATGAAAACATTAATGATCAACTAGATAGAATTTCTCAGTTTTCAAAAAAATATGATACGGAAATTAAAACTAAAGCTAAAAAATATGATCAAGTGACAATAGATGCTATTGGTTATGTTGATGGTGAAGCTTTTGAGGGTGGTAAACTTGATGCTCATAAATTAGTTTTAGGCAGTGGAAGTTTTATACCAGGTTTTGAAGATCAATTAATTGGTTGTAAAAAAGGTGATGATGTCTCTGTAAAAGTTGATTTTCCAGTTGATTATCAAGCTAAAAGCCTTGCAGGCAAACCATCTGAATTTAAAGTTAAAGTTCTATCTGTGCATCAGCAAAATGAATTTAAACTTGATGATGAATTTGCTAAAAACTTTAAATGTCAAACAATTGAAGAATTAAGACAACAAATTTCTGATAATTTTGCTAGTTCATATAATGAGCCTGTCAATATTATGATGAAAATGAAATTATTTGATAGTTTAGAAAAAACTTTAGATTTTGAAGTTCCTGCTTCATTGCTTGAAAAAGAAATTACTACTTTAAATCAGCAATCAAGCCAATTTAATGATGATTCAGATATTAAAAAAATGTCTGAGGATGAAAAGAAAGATTATATTTCAAATCTTGCATTAAGAAGAGTTCGTATTGGTTTAATGCTTGCTGAATATATTAAAGAGCAAAAAATTACTATTACTGAAGACGATTTTAGACAGGCAATCATAGCGCAAGCTCGTAATTATCCTGGTCAAGAGCAACAAATTTTTGAATTTTATCAAAAAAATCGTAATGCTTTAGAAAGTATAAAAGGTCCAATTTTGGAAGATAAAGCAGTGAAAATTATTTTTGATAAAGAAGTTATTATTACTGAAAAACTATATAATCAAGATGATTTAGATAATCTTTTAAAAGATGAAATTAGAGACTAATTAATTAATCTCTTTGTTTATTGATATTAGCCAGAAATATTAAATGTTTCTGGCTAATTTTTTATTTAGAGCTAAAAGATGTTAATAGGTGATAATCATCTATAAATTTCAATTTTTTGAAAAAACAATTTGACAAGAAAATAGTAATTATTTAGGATAACTTTAAAGTTATAAACCTTTAGTTATAAATATCAATGTCACAAAATACAATTTTAAATACAAAACTACATTCTTTATTAACAATAACATTTATTTTTTTATTATTCATTTCGAATATGGCTGAAATAAAAGTAGTTAATTTCTTTGGTATATCTCAACTTGGTGCTGGAACTATTTTCTTCCCGTTATTATATGTATTAAATGATATTATTACTGAAGTCTATGGGTTTTCTGCTAGTAGACGCACTATTTGGTTAGCCTTAATATTTAATATATCTTTTTCATTGATTATGTATTCAATAATATATTTGCCTGAAGGCGATGATTGGCTTGAGAAAGATGCATTTGAAACTATTTTTAATTTAACACCAAGAATTATGGCTGGCTCATTAATAAGTTATTTCTTAGGAGAGCTTATTAATGCATCAATAATTTCTCACTTAAAACTTAAATTTAATGGTCAATTTTTTGCAATGAGGGCTATTTTTAGTACATTTATTTCGTCCTTTGTTGAGAGTATCTTATTTGGTATCATTGCATTTTATAAACGCATGCCTGATGATGAATTAATAAAAATGATAGTCACTTTGTCTTTAGTAAAAGTGTTTTATGAAATTATAGTAATGCCGTTTACAATAATATTTATATCTTATTTAAAAAAATTAGAACAATTAGATGTGTATGAAAAACCGTCATTTAGAAATATTTTTCCTAAGTGGTAAAAGATAAATTATCCAAATTAAACAACGTTAGATCTATCGTTGTTTAATTTGTTTTTGTTCATTTCTTCCATCCATTAATTTTCTAACAAAACTTTTTGGAGCATTATTAATTTGCACTCTTTTTATTTTAATTATTTGTTCAAAATCCTTCGTTTCGAATTTATAGTCTAGATTTTTTTCTTTAATTTCAAGTAGTTCAATGAAATCTTTTTTTATTATTAATGGGGTTGTCGGATCATTTAATAATTTAATTATGTTCTTAATTGGTCTACTATAGTAAATCAAGATGAGATAGCGTAATTAAAAAAGGAAACCAAGGAATCGTATAAAGTATTAAAATATACAATTTGTTGTTTTATCCAACGTT
>JAYUJO010000139.1:0-2066 GCA_043765215.1 Rickettsiales bacterium
ATAATTATTGATCCAAAACAATATGATATATCCGTGCTTAAAGCCCATGATTTGGTAATGGGGCGTGAGGAAATTGGTAATATGACAAAACGCATTGATGGTGATATTGCTATTAATGGAGGATTTTTTGAAATTGGCACCAATAAGGATGGCATGCCTTTAAGCACTTTAGTTAATGATGGAAAATTATTTGGTATTCAAATCTCAGCCCATAATTGCTTTATTAAAAATAATGGAGAATTTTCTATTGAAGAAATAACTCCTAAAATTACAGTTAAAGCAGATGAACATATTTTAAAAATTGATAAAGTTAATAAATTTGCTATAGGGAAAAAGACTTTTTATTTCAATCATAATTGGGGTAATAATACTTTAAGTTCCTATAAAGATCGAATTGAAATTATAATTGATTCAAATTTAAAGATCATCGATATTGCTCAGCATGGCGGCAATTATATTCCTCATAATGGATTTGTATTGTCGCTGCCACTAGATTCGGATTTAAAAGCATTTAAAAAAGGTCAACAATTAATTTTTGAATATTTTCCTAAACATATTTTTAAAGAAAATAGCTTTGCTATAATGGGTCAACCTGTTTTAATTAAGAATAATATTATTAATAAAAATTTAGTGAAGAGCCAAGAGATTCATGCACGAACTGCTATTGGTATTAATAAATATGGCCAGTTAGTAATTGCTTTAGCTGAGCATCATTATGTAAAACCAATTTTAGATATTAATTTGAAAGATATCAAAGATTTATTTATCAATAATAAAATATCATATTATGATTTATCTGTTATAGAACTCAAAAAAATTATATTAGATAATATTAATAGTAACAGCAAAGTTTTAGGTTTTACTCTTCAAGAAATAGCTGAATTTATGGAAATTCAGGAATGTCATGATGCAATTAACTTAGATGGTGGAGGATCTTCTTCCTTATATATAGACGGAAAATATATTAATGAAGCATATGGTGATATAGATGAAGGACAAGGATTGAAAACCGTAAGACCAGTATCAGATGCAATAATATTCAAAAAAAAGAAAACCAATTGATAGATAGAATCAATTGGTCGTCTTTTTTCAATATTTAATTTAGGCAAATATTATGCAGCAATAGCTAGCTGTCCTAATTGTTCAAAAGCAAAATCTTCATTATATGGTACCATTGCTAATAGACTAGCATCACCTGATATTTCCATAGTACAGTCAACTGCAGAACTACCAAAAATATCTGCAAATGTTACAGTACCGTTTTCAGCATAAGCATTAGTTACACTTTCAACTGTTTCACCAATTAATAATGCGGTTCCAAGTGCTGCTTCAGCAACTGCTGCAGTACAATGGAATGCGGTTTCACCAGCATGATACACCATGCTTGCAGAAGCTTTAACAGCATTTAAAGTTTGCACAGGATGTGTAGCAATAATTGTAGTTGCAAGCACAGCACCTAAGCAAAGTGCTGGTTGAAAAACTAATGCAGATGCAGCAACTTTAGTTACCATAGCTGCAATACTTAAAGGCGTAGTACCAAATGTAAACATATTAGCAATAGTTAAAGCTGCATGAAAACCCATAATTTCACCAGCAGCTATTTTGTAAGATTGATAACCTAAAAGAGCTGAGGAAGCTAATGTAGGTAAACTTTTTAAAGTATCACCAACCGCTTCTTGAACTTCATTTGATAATGTTGTACCACTATTGTAACCTTTTGAAGCATGATCTAATGAACTTGAGAAATAACTTGAACTAGAGTTAAAATAACTTAATACGTTTCCTAATATAGACATAAATATTCTCCAATGTTTTGTTTATGTAAATATATAATAACTTAATTAATATTAACTGTCAAGTAGATAATTAAAAAAAATTAAGTAAGTATGTTTATAACATAAGTATTGTTAATATTTTAGGAAATTCTATATACATTATTATGAATCTAGTAGATTAGTTATACTCTTAATAAAGAGTCTTTCCCATAAAGTGATACTGTATTGACAGTCAAGTAAAAAATTAAATTAAATCATAAGAAAAAGAAGATTTGTTTTTAAGAATAGCAA
>JAYUJO010000140.1:0-5457 GCA_043765215.1 Rickettsiales bacterium
TGTCCAATTATCGCCTTATGCAGCATTTTCATTAACTGCTTGGGTAATTGGTGAGCAAGGTATTGAAATTATTGCAACACTTGGCAAACTAGTGCAAGCTATTATTTTTGCTTTTATACTGCAATATATAGTTTATGGATTAATTATAATAATTTTTTGCCGAATGTCACCAATACCATTTTACAAAAAAAGTATTGAATATCAGATGATTGCGATGTCTACTGGCAGTAGTAAGGCATGTCTATCGACCACTATGCAAGTTTGTCAACAGAAACTTGGTGTATCAGAAACAAGTACATCATTTGTTTTGCCAATTGGTGCATCAATTAATATGAATGGTCTATCTATTAAACTTGGTCTGTCTACCATATTCTTTGCTCAAATTATGGGAGTAGATCTTGCCTTTGCTGATTATATCATTATTATTTTAACTGGAACACTTGGTTCAATTGGAGGAGCAGGAATTCCTGGATCTTTTATTATCATGTTGCCAATCATGCTTAGTTCAGTAGGACTTCCAATAGAAGGAGTAGCTTTTTTAGTAGGAATTGATAGAGTGCTTGATTTATTGAGTACAACTATTAATATAACAGGAGATGCAACTATTACATTAGTGGTAGATAATTCTGAAGGCACTCTTGATAAAGAAATGTATAATTCGTAGTTGGTAGTATTAATATGAGTAAATTGAAAAATTTTATTATAGCTATAATTGTTTTTTGTTCGTTTGTTCAATCTGGCTATGCAGCATCTGATAAAATCATCCGAATTGCTAGTGGCAGTCTTCTTGATGGCTATTATTCAATTGGATTGACATTATGTCGATATATTACAAAGTCAAACAACGGTATAAGATGTGATGTGGTGCCAACCACAGGATCGCTTGAGAACTTGAAATTATTACAAGAGGGTTCTGTTGATTTTGCCTTTACTTTATCCAATTTAGCACTGGATTCTTTTAATGGAACGGGTTATTTTGAAGAAAAAGAGCCATTTGCACAAATGTATCAATTGCTTAACCTTCATGACGAGTATTTTACAGTTATTGTTAAAGATAAGGATAAAATATTAGTTTTTCAAGATCTAGATGGTAGAAAAATATCAAATGGGCCGCCGCAATCGGATAGTAGTGTAGCCTATGAAGCCTTATCTAGTTACTATAACTTTAAGAAAATACCTGAAGATATTGAAGTATTGCATGAAAATTATGCTAAGGAGTTCTGTAATGGAAATATTGACGCAGTGATGATGATGACGGGTCATCCTAATATTTTAACCAATATGATTACTCATAAATGTGAATCTGACTTTGTAACTATTGATAGCGATAAAATTGATTTGCTAATTAAAAATAATCCAGGTTTTTATAAAGTAAAACTTAAAAAGGGTGGATATCCAGGTATTACTGAGGATCAAGAAACTATTGCTGCACAATCTATATTTGTAGCAGGACCATCTACAAATAAAAAAATTGTTGAGAACTTAATGAAATTTATGAATGGAAGAATGACAAATTTCAAGAATTCTGATCCATTACTAAATGATTTAAATGATGATCATTTTATAACTAATTTTGTATTACCAACATTTAAAAAATAGCATTTTAGAAATTTAAATAGAAATAAATATATGTTTAATAATATTATTATTCCAATTGATTTAGCGGACAAACAATCATTAAAATCAGTTTTTCCACCAGCTTTGAATTTTGTCAATGCTTTTGGTTCAAAAATTCATTTAGTACATATAATGCCAAATTTTGGTATGAAAATGGTGGAGGATTATTTACCGCGACACTGGATGAATGATCAAAAAAAGAAATATAATAAAATATTTGAAGAGATTGTTGAAAAATATATCCCAGAAAATATCGAGGTATTATATCACATAGGTAGGGGCGCTATATATGATGAAGTAATTAAATATTCTGAAGCTGTTAATGGCGATTTAATAATTATATCAGCAGTCAGACAGCAGCTTAAAGATTATATGCTTGGATCAAATGCCTCAAAAATTGTTCGTCACTCTTCAATTTCTGTGATGGTAATTAGGGATTAGATTTATTAATTACTTTCAGTTACGATAAAATATATTGGAACAAGTATAAAATTATTTTAAAGAAAAGCTAAATTAAATGATTTGGAAACAATAATTGATCTACTCGTTGAAAATGATTTAGGTAAAACTCGTGAGAAAAAATTTGATAAAGTTGAGAAATATTATATTGAAGCCTTTCATAAAATAAAAATTATACAAAATTAAATCAGGTTTAGACCTCTCTAAGCCTGATTTCTTTTAATATTTCAGTTATTAATAAGCAAAGCTCATCTATATATTGGCGTTAATTTATTAAAACCTAGCACATTCTGATTATTATATAAAATTAGAATATTTAATTATAATTTAAATTAAAAAAATAGTTAGAAATTAAAAATTTAAAAATTTAATATATTATCATAATAACTAAGTAACATAATATTTTAAATTAATTTTTTCTTACCTATTATGTAAATACACATATTTCTTAAGCATCATCAACATTTCCCATTGATGATACTTTTTCTAAAATATATTCATTAATAAGAGACAATGGATCATATTCATTTTCATATTCTGGAAATGGACCATAATCAAAGTCTGACTTTTTAATTTTACCAAAATTTTCATCATAATAAATGTCAAAAATAATAATACAATTATCAAACCTTTCTAATAAATTACTTAATGTTTCTTGATTATTATCAGCATTATTAATGTTAATCAATTTAATGATTTCTGTTAATATTTTTTTATTATCTAAAAAGGTTTTTTTAAGTGTGGATAGTTCTTTTTTATTAATACAATTATTAAGTTCCTCATCTAAATTTGAAAAATATTTTATTGTTAAATTATTAATTATCAGCTTAATATCTAACTCCAGATGATTAAATTCATCACTAAAATCAAGTGAGGAGTTTATTTTTTGTTGTAAAAGTAAAATATTATTAAAATCGATATTTTTATTTAATATAAGATCAATAGTTTCTATATTTTCATTATTTATTGATAAAATTAATGGCGTTAAGCCATCTTTATCTTTAACATTAACATCTACGTTATTTTTAAGTAGAAGTTCAATGCTATCATTCAACTATACATGCAAGCAAAATGTAATGCAGTTCTACCATTTGTATCTTTTATATGAACCTTTATTTCCTCATTTGAAAGCAAAGCTTTTAAACTTTCAGATTCTCCACTTATGCAAGCATACATCAGTAATGTTCTAAGACCAATATCTTGTAAGTTAACATTTGCATTATTTTTAATCAGAAGTTTTACAATATCAAATTTACCACTCTTGCAGGCATTTATTAAAGGAGTGTGACCACAATTGTTACTTGAATTAATTGATGCATTATTTTCAAGTAAAAACTTTACAATTTCAATATTGCCAAATATACATGCTTGTGTTAAAGGTGTGTCCCCCTTTTTATCTTTACTATTAATTATTTTAGGATGTTGAGTTAATATAGAAATTATGGTTTGTAGATCGTCATTATATATTGCTTGAAATAAGTTATAAGAAGGCAATTTCGTGCTAATTTTTTTACTAAACATAAAATATACTAATTTTAATTAAAAAATTAGTATATTTTAATACAGTTTACAAATCAATATTATAAACAAATTATCTTAATTAATATTTTCGATATTATATTTTCTACAATAGATTATAAACATGATGAATAAGCTAAATGCAAGACTAAACCAAGTGATGGCATATTCAAAATGATCATTTCTTATTTTGCTCAAATTATTAGTATGAAGAGGTTTTACTCCTTTTGGCAAAGAGTCACTATTAATTTGCATTAAATAATAATTACTTTCAGTAACGCCCAATGCATCATGAGCCATTTTTAGATCAATAGTAAACCAAATATTTTTGTTATAATCATTATCTGGAACCATGAAAGCTTTTTTCTCTCCAGGTAATGCAATTGCCTCTATTAATGTTGGACTAGTCTGATGGTCAATAAAATCATTTTTAACACTTTGCGGCATCCATCCTCTTGAGACTAAATAAGTTTTACCATTATTTGCTAAAAAAGCAGATAAAATATAATAGCCATCTTTTTCTGGTGAGGATGTTCTTCTACCATATAAGAAAATATTTTTATTAGAAATAAATTGACCAGAAAGTTTAATTTTATTAAATAAAATTTCACTAGACTTACTCTGCATAATTTCTTTAGCAGGATTTTTAATATTTTTTTCAAGTGATTGAATAAAATTATCTTTAACATTAAGTCGTTTTAATTGCCAACTGCCAAGCAAAATCATTATCGTCACTGAAATAATTGTGAATATTAGTGGAAATATTGGAATCCTGTAGTTACTAACAGTAATTGTATTATTCATGTTTATTAAATATATAAATTAGTAATAATTTTCGTTTTTATTTAAAAAGTTTATACTTAAATATCTACTATTGTCTATATATTGTCTATAATTTTCTAATTCTATCTAATTTAAATAAGTAATACATTTTTTTATTTGAAATATTGTTGAAAAAAAGGCGATATTTATATGCGACATTATTCTTGCCATAAATATCAATTTTACCAAAATCTTTTACTGGTAAAAATAAACTTATAAAAATCAATAATGTTAGAACGTAGGAAATATTAAAAAACATAACAAATGAATACGATAAAATTTGTGATGGATAAGGATTAGATAGCCAAAGCGTCCAGAAAAAAATACTAAAATATGCAAGTTTAGCAATATTTTTATTAATCACCATGAATAAATCTATTTTATAAAAAATAATATTTAACCAAACTGATGAAATATTAAGAATATTTGGTCTAATATTGGATTCTTCTAAATTAGAAAGTTTAACTCTTTTCAAGCTGACAATTTTTATTTTAGATTTTATTTGAATAATTATATTAATTAACTTTTGTCCTATTGGTTGAATTTTTTTAGTAAAAAGTTTTTCAATCAAATCTGAATCAAGATGATTAGATTTAATTAATAAAATAATTTTTCATAATAACACCAATTGATCGCTTTAAATAACTATGTTTCAACTTCGAGTTTAGCACATTTTAAATCAACTAATCAATTAAATTTTTGATAAAATTTTAACTTTTAAATGCATTAATTTTGCAATTAAATTAATCGGAGACATGATAATTAATACTTAAAAATAAAAATATAACGTATAGGCATAAAAAAAGTACTAGTTGTAGTTGCAGGTGACTTTAATCTGGTATATCATTACTATGATTAATTATAAATATATTATATTTAGGAAATAAAAAAAGCTATGGGATTAGAGATAAAAGCGCCAGATAATATTGTTTTAAAGCCAATTATTACTGTTTTTGGTGTTGGAGGTGCTGGTGGCAATGCTATTAATAATATGATTAGATCAAATTTAAAGGGAGCTAATTTTGTTGTAGCAAATACAGA
>JAYUJO010000141.1:0-2047 GCA_043765215.1 Rickettsiales bacterium
ATTAATTCTAGTATTTAACCAATTAAATATAAATTACTATTTTTAAATTTTTATCAATAAAATAAGGAAAATACTAAATAGATAAAAAATTGAATACCAAAAGAGTTTTTTCGCATAAAAATGATTTTCGTCTGAAAACAATTTATATGCATAATATAAAAAACCAAATCCCAATATAATAGAACTAATTAAATAAAACTGTCCAGCCATGCCTAAAAAATAGGGGAGACTAGTAATTATAATCATTATTACGCTATAAATCATAATTTGTTTTTTAGTATAATATTCTCCCTTAACAACTGGCATCATTGGCACATTACAATCACGATAATCGTCAATTCTAAAAAGAGTGAGCGCCCATGAATGAGGCGGTGTCCAGATAAATATTATTAAAAACAAAGATAGTGATTGCAACGAAATATCGCCATTAACAGATGCCCAGCCAATCATCGGAGGCAGTGCTCCAGATACTCCACCAATAACTACATTTTGAATTGATGAGCGCTTAAGCCAAAAGGTATAGATAAATAAATAATATAAAATAGTGAATGCAAGCAGAAAAGCTGAAATAAAATTAACGCATAATGCCATCATCAAAACTGATAATACGCCCATAACAATGCCAAAAGATAATGCTTCATCAGGATTAATTGCACCAGTCACAATAGGGCGTTTTTGTGTTCTTCTCATCACCGCATCAATATCACGATCATACCACATATTAATAGTTGCAGCAGAGCCCGCTCCAATTGCAATGAATAAAATGGCAACAAAAGCAACTAATGGATGAATGGAACCAGGAGCCATCATAAGGCCACAAAAAGCAGTGAAGACCACGAGTGACATTACTCGTGGTTTCATAAGTTGAATATAATCTTTAAAAGATGGATCTAGGCTTGCATCAAATGAATGTAATGTAACAGTTTTCTTCATTACTTAATTACAGGTATTTTTTCATATGTATGATACGCCGGTGGTGAACTAACTGTCCATTCAAGCGTAGTTGCTCCCTCACCCCATTGATTATCAGGACATTTTTTGCCATATCTTAATGTATAAAATATAATGAAGACAAAGAATAAAGCAGCCCCAAAAGAAATAAGTGCGCCAACTGTAGAAACAAAGTTCCAACCAGCGAATGCATCTGGATAATCAGGGATTCTTCTTGGCATACCAGCCAATCCTAAAAAATGCTGCGGGAAAAAAGTTAAATTAACACCAATGAATGTAATCCAAAAATGAAGTTTTCCCATCCATTCAGGATAAACTTTTCCAGACATTTTGCCAAACCAATAATAAAATCCAGCAAAGGCGGTAAATAGTGCACCAAGTGACATTGTATAATGGAAATGCGCAACTACATAATATGTATCATGCAAAACTCTGTCCAAAGCTGAATTTGATAAAACAACACCAGTTACTCCACCAATTGTAAATAATACAATAAAACCAACTGAGAATAACATTGGCGTTTTAAAGGTAATTGATCCTCCCCACATTGTTGCAATCCAACTGAATATTTTAATACCAGTTGGAACTGCAATTACCATCGTTCCAGCAGTGAAATATAATAATGCATCATATGTCAAACCAACGGTGAACATATGGTGAGCCCAAACCACAAAGCCAACAAAGCCAATAATAATCATGGCGCAAACCATGCCAGCATAACCAAATATAGGCTTTTTTGAGAATGTTGAAATAATTTGAGAAACAATACCAAAACCAGGTAATATCACCACATATACTTCAGGATGGCCAAAAAACCAAAATAAATGCTGAAATAATACTGGATCACCACCACCATCTGGTGAGAAAAAGTGAGTACCGAAATTACGATCAGTAAGAAGCATCGTAATAGCTCCAGCTAATACTGGTAATGCAAGAACTAATAAAAAAGCTGTGATAAGGATTGACCAAACAAATAATGGCATTTTAAAAAGGCTCATACCCGGAGCGCGCATGTTAAAAGTTGTTACAATAATATTAATTGAACCAAGTATCGATGACATGCCAGCCAGATGTAGGCTAAATATTGCCATATCAA
>JAYUJO010000142.1:0-2046 GCA_043765215.1 Rickettsiales bacterium
AGCTGGAATTCCTATTGCTGATTTAATTAAAATGGGTTGGAGCACTCAAGGAAAAATTGATGCAATCGTCAAACGCACTCGTAATGGTGGCGGTGAGATTGTGACATTGCTTGAAACTGGCTCTGCATATTATGCACCTGCGGCATCTGCAATCGAGATGGCTAAAAGCTATTTATTTGATAAAAGAAAAATCATGCCCTGCGCTGCATATCTTAATGGGGAATACGGTCAAAAAGATATATATGTTGGCGTTCCTGTTGTTATTGGCAAAGGAGGCGTTGAAAAAATCGTTGAGATCGAATTAAACAATGAAGAACAAGCTGAATTTAATAAATCAGTAGACAGCGTCAAAGAGCTAATTAACTCTATAAAACTCTAATATATTTTTCCGCTATAATCCCCTCTCATTCAGGAGGGGATTATCACTCAATATATTACTGATATATCATGAACATAATCTTTATTATCATTTTATAAAGTCAGCAATCCAGGAAATAACAAGTTTAAATAAATTAAATATATATTGTAGGGATTTGTAAAATTTACTTTGTTTATTTTCAATTTTTTTTGCCATAGCAAACGCGTATTCCGACTCATTTTTCCTGCCAAGCTTTTCTAAAGCTACACCCTTATTAAAATAAGAATCTGCATAATCTGACTGATAATGAATAGCTAGATCATAAAATTCAATTGCTTCTTCAAATTTTTCTAATTTATATAAAGTAATGCCTTTATTAAAAAAATATCAGCATCATCTGGATTATACTTTAAAGCTAGATCATACGCTTTAATAGCTTCTTCAAATTTCTTCATTTTTTCTAAAATGTTACCTTTATTAAAGTAAAGCATTGCACAATCAGGCTGATAATTTATAGCTAAATCATATGCAGCAATTGCTTCATCAAATTTTCTCAAACCTTCTAAGGCAAGACCTTTATTATAATAAGCCATAAAATTATTTGGCTCACATTTTATAGCTTGATCATATGCTTTAATTGCCTCTTCTAATTTATTCAAATCATCTAATGATCTTCCTTTATTGTAATATGCATCAGCAGCATCTGGTTGAAGTTTAATCACAAAATCAAATGCATTGACAGCTTCCTTAAACTTACCTAATTTTTTAAAAGCAATCCCTTTATTGAAATATGCATCAACTGCATCAGGCTGAAGTTTTATAACTAAGTCAAAAGCCTCAATAGACTCTTCTAATTTTCCTAATTGAGCTAATTCAACCCCTTTATCTAAATGATTTCTGGCATCTTCATTGGTGTAAACATTTGCCGTTGATAATATAATTAAACTAATTATTAAAAGTAATTTCTATCTCATGATTTTTCTCAATATTTTTTAATTTATTAATTGTTATTAATGAGAAAAATGGTGCCGCTAAAAAGGATTGAACTTTCGACCTCATCATTACCAATGATGTGCTCTACCACTGAGCTATAGCGGCGAAAAATGTAGCGTAATTAAAAAAAATTTGCTACAAATTAAACTATATGACTTATAGATAGTATATTTTTGCCACATTATCTGCTTTTGGTCAAGAAAAATTTAATCAACTTAATAGTTTACATCATGCAAAAAGAAAAACAAATCGTTCCAAAGAAATCAGAAGAGCAAATAGTTGAACTATCATCTGCTCTAAAAAAAAATCTGATGAGACGTAAAATGGCTAAAAAACAGCAGGAAAATAAAGATTCTAATGAGTAACTATTATATCGGATTAATGAGTGGAACATCCTTTGATGGCGTTGATGCCTCATTAGTCAAAACTGATGGGGTTGATAATTTTACCTGTATTGTCAATCATTATATTCCATATTCAAAAGAGCTATCATCCGCTCTTAATGAATTATCAATAAATATCGGACCTTTTCTTAATATTGAGCGTCGATTGACTGAGGTGCATATTGAGGCTGTTAATGCCATAATTAAAATTAGTAGGGTAAAAGCCTCAGATATAAAGGCAATTGGATTTCATGGGCAAACAATTAAGCATGATCCACAAAATCAGACTATATGGCAAATTGGCAATCCGCA
>JAYUJO010000143.1:0-15895 GCA_043765215.1 Rickettsiales bacterium
CTTTATTACCTTCTTCCTTAAATCTATACTATATGCTTGCATTTTTAACTCTTTACTATCACTCTTTCTACGCTATCTCAAGTTAATTTACTATAACAAAAAATATATAGGTAAAAAGGAAAGCCTTCGCGTATCTTAAATATATAGTTTTTAAAAATATAGAAAATATAATACGTGAACGCCGATCATCACTGCGCAAGGCTTTGAATCCATTTTAAAAAAGATCAAGTGAAACAAGGTGGATTACTGCTCATTTTATAGTAAAGACACTAATAGATAATTGAATTACCAAGCCTTGCGCGGTAATGACACAGAGTGTACGAGGATGCCTGTCTTCCCGCTTTGAAAAAGGGGAACCATCTTTTTCAAAGTGATAAAAATAAGATGATTTACTGCCTTCGCGTTAATAATGCCTTTCAAACTTCAACTGAAAAATAATATACGTACTTGATTTTTTAGTAAAAGAGCTATTACTACTTGAGTAACAATTTTAAATATACAGCAAAAGGTTGTAATACATAACTTTTTGTTGTATATTATTATGTATAAAAAATATTTATAGGAGAAATTACTATGTCAGTAGTTAAGTTGTCAGACGAGCTAACAACGCAAGCAAAGCGCTATGCTAATATGGGTAATAGGTCAATACCTAAACAAATTGAACACTGGTCACAAATTGGCAGAATAGCTGAAGATAATCCAGATCTGCCATATAGTTTTATTAAGAACATATTATTTGCTTTAGATGAAACTAATCATGGAGAAATTACAGAATATTCATTTAAAGCCAAATAAATTATGCAAATTTTTCAAACTAATGTTTTTAAGAAAGCAGTTAAAAAGTTACATGCTAATGAAAAAACTTGTTTAGATAATGCTATTAAACCTCTTTTTACCAATCCTTTGCTAGGGGTTGAAAAGGTTGGAGATCTATCTAGTATACGTGTTTATAAATTTCATATAATAAAATGTCTCACTCTTCTGGCTTATAAATATAATAAGTCAGAATCCTCTATAACTCTTTTAGCGCTAGGATCTCATGAGAATTTTTATCGTGATCTCAAAACACAAATATAGTAATGATAAATATATTTAATTTTGGCTTAGTTTTTTGCGTATTGATACCATAATAAAATTATTAAATAATGGAGTTTTATTTTTCTACTGGGTAATTATGCTCTTCCCAGGCCTTGAACCCACCTTTAACTTCTTTTACAGGATAACCAAGTGAAGCAAATTTTTTAGCTGCTTTTTGAGATAAATTACAAAGTAACTCATAACAATATAGGTAGTTGATTTTATCCTTTAGCAATCCAGGAAACTCAGCTTGTTTACCCTCAAATCCATCATATTTATCAAAAGGTATATTAACTGCACCTGGAATATGACCCCTATCAAAATCTTCTTTTCTTCTTAAATCAATAATGACACCGTCTATTTTTCCTTCAGAAACTTTTTTAACACTTCCAGGATTAGCCGTAAAATTTAACTCGTCCTCAAAATATTTAACCTCATGTTTTGTATCTTGAATTTTATGTTGATCGATATTTGTAGCAAAAGAAGCAGAAACAATACTCATAGCAATTAACAAAATTTGAATTAAACTTTTGCCCATAAAACTAATCTCATATTTTAAAAATTAATGCCCAAATAATGCTTACATAATATTTTCATTTCAATATATTATCAATTAAATTTAATCAATTTTTTAAACTATTCAAATTATTAAAACATTCAAAAAGTAAATTCTCTAAAAGGGCTATTTTATCTTCAGACATAGTCGATGTCATTACATCTTCAACTTTTCTAATGCTTGTGTGGGCTTTTTGGACAATTTTGAGGCCCAGATTGGTTAATTCAGCGCATAAAATTATGCCATGATTAGATCTCTTTTTTCTTTTTATGAGTTCTCTTTTTTCTAAATTAGATACTATTCCATGCATGGTTTGAGCGGTGATGAATGATCTTCTAGCTAATTCTGCATTGGATATGCCAGATTCTAGTTCTAATTGAGATAAAACAGCATATTGCGGTGTTGTTAAACCGAGATATTTTATATTTTCGTCCATTGAAATGCGCAAGGCATGTTGTGTTTGTTTTAATTTATAACCCAATAATCCTTTGACATTTAAATTTTTATTGGAGTAACGCTCTATTACATTTTCTTTTTCCAGGTGGTTGCTCCTCTTGAATCATCTTCAATAATTATGCCCATACTGTCTAATTCTTTACGATATTTATCAGCTTTGATCCAGTTTTTTGTTTGCCTTGCTTTATCTCTAGCATTAATTAACTGCTCAATTTTCTTAATATCTACATCGCTATGAAACCATTGGCTACACGAGTTTTGCATTAGTCCTAAAAAATTAGCGCAACGAATCACTATTGATGCATTATGAATTTTGTCATCTTCATTCTCACTATTATATACTAATTTTGCATAATTATTAACTACACTCAAAGCTAATGAAGTGTTCATGTCATCTAGCAGACTTTCTATAAAATCTACTGGTAAATCAATACTGAAATCAATATCATCTTCATATGGATGTATTGCTCGGTACCAATAATTAATCATTCCAGAACAATCTTTAATAGCCTTATCGTTATAATCTAAAGGTTTTCTATAATGAGCACTAAGTAGAAATAGACGAATTATATCTCCTTTAAGTCCTTTCTTGATTAAGTCCTTGACTGTTAAGAAATTACCGAGCGACTTACTCATTTTTTCATGGTTAACAGTTAAAAAACCATTATGTACCCAAGTTTTTGCATATTCAGAATTATTAAAGGCAGAACAGCTTTGAGCAATTTCATTAGTATGATGTGGGAAAATTAAATCAACTCCACCACCATGAATGTCAAATGTGTCCCCTAAATATTTATGACTCATTGCGGAACATTCAATATGCCATCCAGGTCTACCTGGTCCAAAGGGGCTCTCGTAAATTGATGATATCGGATCATTTTCTTGACTTGGCTTCCATAGAACAAAATCAGCCGTATTTTTTTTACCAAGACTTGCATCAATTCGAACAGATTCTAGTAATTCATCATTTAATTGGCCTGAAATTTTGGTATATTCTGGATATTTAGATACATCAAAATAAACATGATTATCGGCAATATAGGCAATATTTTTCTCAAGCAAAATGCTGATTATATTAATCATATCATCTACATGCTCGGTTGCTTTGGGCTCAATATTTGGACTTAAACAAGCAAGATATTTCATGTCATATTGAAATATTTCAGTAGTCTTTTGAGTTAATTCGGAAATACTTATACTGTCTTTTAAAGCTCTTTGAATAATTTTATCATCAATATCTGTGATATTTCGGACATATAGAACTCTATCTTTACCATATATAAATGATAATAAGCGATATAGAATATCGTATACCACAACAGAGCGAGCATTGCCAATGTGAGGGTGATCGTAAACGGTTGGCCCACAAACATACATTTTGACTAGGGATTTACTGATTGGATTAAAAACTTCTTTAGCTTTTGTCAGAGTATTAAATAATGATAAAGTCATATTTTGCTTATGTTTAGTAGAATTAATATATATTTTTGGCTATTCTACAATATTAAAAGAAAAAGTTAAATTCATTTATGGATAAAAAAGTAAGTAAACACGATAATGATTCAATTGATCAGCAAATCTCCATACAAATGATTACTTTTGGGGTGATTATGATTGTAACAATTTTAACTCTCGTCTCCTTTATTCATATTTATTCTAACAAAAGAGATCAGATATTTAAGGATATGCAAATCGAATCTACTCAATTAAAAATAATTATTGCAGATAATTTGAATTATTCTAAATATTTTATAGATATAATAGGCAGGCATATTCAAAATGATTACAAAAATAAAAAACATATATCCACAACTTTAAGAGATCACTTCCATTCACATGATTTTAATATGCTTTTTGGTTGGAGAAAATATAGCTGGATTGATAGCAAATTTAATGAAATAGTAAGTAGTACTAAAGGCATTTTAAAAAAACCTAAAGAAGCTGATTATGTTCAAGTAGTTTTAAAATCTGTAAAAAATAACTATCAAGATGATAAGATTATTTTTTATCATAAGAAAGATAATGATAATAGTTTAAAAATTATTGATAATATTGTTGATATTGATTCTAAAGAATATATTGGCTCGGTGGTTTTAAGCTATGATATTAAAACTTTAATTCGTAGTTTAAATACTAGAAAAAAAAGTAATAGTACTAATTTTATTATTTTAGATCAAAATCTAGAAATAGTTGCGCAGTCTGAATCAACTATAGAGAATCTAGCTGATAAAAATTTGGGCATGGTTCAGCATTTAAAAAATTCTTTACAAAACAACTATAAAAATAGAAAGTTCCCCCTTGACTTCCCATATCTTGATATGGCTAATGGGCTTAATTATTATATAAGTAATTTGCAAGATTTACCTTTTATCTTAATTGTTAATACCGATAGCACTTTGATTAAATCGGAAATATTAAATGACATAACTAAAAGTTTTGTTATCGTTTGCATCTTTGCATCATTATCTCTATTTGCCATTATATATATTTATAAGCGGGAAACTTATCTTAGAACCAAAGCAGAAAAATCTTCAAAAGTTGCCAAAAATGCAACTAAAGCTAAAACTAATTTTCTAGCATTTACAGCTCATGAGATAAGATCTCCTTTAGGATTTATTTTGACAGGATCTGAGATTATGTTAAAAGATTTATTTTGTAAATTACCTGTTGAGTATATTAAATATGCACAAGGAATACATGATAATGCAAAAGTTATTCTTGAATTTATTACAGATATTTTAGATGAAAACCAAATTATTGAAGGTAAATTTAAAATCATAAATGTTAAAAATCAAGTGGAAAATATAATTGAAGAGGCAATTCAACTTAATCTGGCTCGATTTAACAATAGAAAAGTACCCATAATAGTTAATATAGAAGAGAATTTACCATTATTAATTTGTGATAAAAGACGATTAATTCAAATTATGAGTAATCTCATTTCAAATAGTATTAAATATTCTGATGATAACACTAATATAATTATTACTGCAAAAATTGTTAATAAGCAAATGGAGATATCAGTGAAGGATAACGGCTTTGGCATGAAAGAAAATGAAATACCATTAGCCTTAAATGCCTATGGTACACTGCACGGACATAATGATTACTATTCGATAGAATCATATGGTCTTGGCCTGACTATCGTGCAAATGTTGCTAGAAGCTCATGATGCTGAGTTTACAATTTCAACTATTGAAAATAAAGGAACTACTGTTCAAATGACTTTTCCTAAATATAAATTGATCTATAATAATCGTAAATTTAAGACAAAAAAATAATCTAAATAATTTATGGAAAACTATAAAGAGGAACTTTTAAAAAAAATTGGAAGAATCCCAAGCCTATTGCCAACATCAATTTTATTAGTCAGCATATACGGATTCATATTATTATATTCTGCAAATGGAGGTAATATTCAACCTTTTGCTTATAAGCAAATCGTTATTTTTTGTATTTTAATTCCAATTGTTTTTATTATTTCTATAATTGATATTAAAATAATATATCAATTCTCTTATATATTTTATTTTGCCACCCTAATCATTTTAATTGCGGTTACTTTCTTTGGTAAAAAAGTAATGGGAGCAACTAGATGGCTTGATCTTGGACTTATTACTATTCAACCATCAGAACTAGTCAAAATTTCTTTAATTTTGATGCTTTCTCGATATTTCCATAATTATGATAATCAAAACTCAAGTGATTTTCAGTTGATAATTCCATTGCTAGCCTCAATATTTCCAATTATGTTAGTGATCAAACAACCAGATCTTGGCACTGGAATGATCACTTTAATAGTAGTTTTAATTATGTTTTTACTGGCTGGTGTTCGTTTAATATATTTTATATTAGGGGGAATTAGTGCCCTATGCCTGATGCCAGTAATATGGATGATGCTGCATGATTATCAACGAAATCGTGTTTTAACTTATCTGAATCCAGAGCGGGATCCTTTGGGCACTGGTTATAACATCATACAATCAAAAATTGCCATTGGTTCAGGTGGCCTTTTTGGTAAAGGTTTGTTAAGTGGAACTCAAGGACCTCTCAGTTTTTTACCTGAATATCAAACTGATTTTATTTTTTCATTTTTAGCTGAAGAGTTAGGTTTTGTTGGAGGTGTTATTTTGTTAATATTATATTCATTTATAATTATTCAATCTCTGATAATTGCTATTAATTGTAAATCTAAATTTGCTCGATTAATGTGTGCAGGTGTTACTTCACTTTTTTTTAGTCATGTATTTATTAATATTGCAATGGTAATGGATCTTGTTCCTGTGGTTGGTGTGCCGCTGCCATTAATTTCCTATGGTCGCACGATGATGGTCTCTATGCTCATTGGTTTTGGCTTAATTATGAACGCAGCAGTAAACTCAAAAAGTAATATTTAGTTTGTATGATTAAGTTAAATTTAAAATTTTTGCATAAAACATTGATTATATTTCTGCAATTTAATATATTTATATTGTCACAAAACTTATACATATTTAATTTAAGTAGCGAAATTTTCCCTGCATTAGAATTATCAATTATTTTTTATATAAGTACTTATAGAAAAATATCATATTGGCATTTACTTATTATAGGTTTATTTTTAGATCAGTTATATTCAACTCCATTAGGTGTTAATTCCTTAATTTTAATAATTGCAAGTCTGATTTTAAAATATATTTGTAAATTATGTGTTATCAAAAAATACTCAACAAATATAATTATTTTCTGTGGTTATGCCTTTTTTCTCATTACTGCTAGATATATTTTTATCACCATATTAAGCATTAATTACATAGAAGGAAATGCCATATTCTTTTACTTAATTACCACTATTTTTTCCTACCCTATTATGTATATTATTTTAGAGAATTCATTTAAAATTTTGGCAAATAATGCTGAATAAAACAATTTTAGAAAATCAAATAATGACTCGTCGCACTTTTGTGATTGGAGCTGGGAAGTTAGGTTTGCTTTTTATTTTAATGAGTAGAATGTTTTATATGCAGTTCATTAAAAAAGATGAATATAAAACATTATCAGATAAAAATAGAATTAAAATAATATTAATATCTCCAGCTAGAGGAAATATCTTAGATTTAAATGGAAAAATTATTGCACAAAATCAAACCTGTTTTAATCTGTTATTAGATAAAAATATTTCATCAACTTATAATTTGGAAGTTTTGTTACTATCAGAAATTTTAAATTTAGATTCTGATCAAATTATAGAGATTAATAAAAAAGTTAAAAGATCAGGCCGGCGTGTATCTGCAATAATAATTGATTGCCTTCAATGGACTCAAGTTGCTGCGATTGAGGAAAGAAAATCTGAATTTAATGCCTTATTTATCGATACAGGTTTTAATAGATATTATAAATATAACGAATCAATTGCCCATATTGTTGGCTATCTTGGTACTCCAAATAAAATTGAAAAAGAACATATTAAATTAGCCAATGAATCATTTAAAATTGGTAAAAATGGTATTGAAAAAATTTATGAGAAGCATTTAAGAGGCAAATTTGGCCTTAAACGAATTGAAATAAACGCTGTTGGTAAATATGTTCGAGAATTAAGTTTTAATAAAAGTGAGCCTGGAAATAATTTACTCCTTAATATTGATGCTGAACTTCAACAAGAAATTATGGAGTTTTTAAGTCCAAATGGATGTAGCGTTGTGGTCATGGATTGCACTACAGGGCACGTATTAATTTCAGCATCAAGTCCATCATTTGATCCAAATCAATTTAACAGATTATCTAATAAATATTGGAAAAGTCTTTTAGATAATCCTTATAATCCTCTGACTGACAAAACGATCAGAAGCCTATACCCGCCTGGTTCAGTTTTTAAAGTAGTCACAGCTCTAGCTGCACTAGAAGCTGGGATTAATCCTGAACATAATGTTGTGTGCACTGGTAAATCTGTACTAGGTAGCAATAGTTTTCGTTGTTATAGTACTACTGGTCATGGCTCAATTAATATGACTAACGCCCTTAAATATTCATGTAATAGTTATTTTTACTCAATTGGTCGACATGTTGGTGCAAATAAAATCATGGAAGTTGCTAATAAATTTGGCTTAGGCCAACAAACTAGAATTGATCTACCTTCTGAGCTAGTAGGTTTAGTTCCAAGCGAGGAATGGAAAAAAACTAAATTTGGCAGTAAATGGACCGTAGGGGATACTTTAAATCTAGCGATTGGTCAAGGATTTTTACAAATTACGCCAATGCAACTCACGCGCTTATTTGCTGCTATTGCCAGTAATGGAAAATTATTTGAGCCCCAAATTGCTAAACAAAAGCCTCAATTTACTCAGTTAGATATTGAGCAAAAACATTTAGATATAATTAAAAATGCATTATTTAATATTGTTAATTCAGTCGGGGGTACTGCTTATTCAAACAGGCTCAGTCACCCTTTAATACAAATGGCTGGTAAAACTGGTACAGCTCAAGTGCAAGCAAAAAAAAGCAAAACTGATGATTTGAATAGTTTGAATGTTGCTTGGAAAAGCCGTAATCATGCTGTGTTCTGTGGCTATGCTCCCCATGATTCCCCTAAATATGCAATTACTGTTTATTTTGATCATGGAGGAGGTGGGGGTAAATCTGCTGTCCCGATCGCGAAAAAAGTAATGGATCTTATACTTAGTAAATATTATTCATAGTCAATTATTAATTAAATTTAATGAATTATATTTTATGTAAAAAATTTGAAATAATATTTTATTTTATTTTTTATTCGTGATAACGTTATGATATTAATTACATTGATATCAAATTAAAAAAATTAATTTACTGGGGAGGTAAATATGGGTAGAGGGAAAAAAAAAGTTGAGTCAACAGTTACTGCTCCAAAAGTAATAGAAAAAGTTGAGCCAGTAGTCATTACTCCAATGGTGTCAGAAAAAGCTGAACCAACAGTTATTACTACAAAAGTAGAAGAAAAAGTTGATGTCGAAGTTAATGTTCCAAATTGGACAGAAGACACTAATATCACGGTTAATGCTATAGATTTGAGAGAAGGTACTAATATCACGGTTAATGATACAAAAACATTAATTACTAAACTTGATCAAGTTAGTATGCAAGATGAAGTGAATGAAATAATTTCTACTATATGTAAAGATAATGATACCAAAAAAATGCTTCAATTGATTGATAAATTCTCAACCAAATCTTTAATTGAAGTTGAAAATTTTAGTTCAAATATTCAGGCATCATTTAAATTAGGTGATCAAATAAAAATCTTCCAAATGGTTTTATCGAAAATCAATCTTTGTACTGAGAGTATTATAGAATCATTATATCCACTTAAAATGGAATGTTTAATTTCTTGTGCTGTAGCAATGACTAAACTATTAGAAAATGAAACTAAAGAACAAATTAAATTTAAAGAGTTCCTAAATGCATTAATATATTTAGATGAGGCTAATGAAATTAATATTCTTCAAAAAATAGATTCCATATTTGATATTGAAGAGACAATAAAATCATTAATTTTAAATTACTCTGATAAAGATGAAGCTTTTGAATTTGCAGAGCAATCATTATGCTTTAGAAAAGATAAATTTACAGAGAATCATCCAGCAATTCTAGTTGGCTTATTAAATGTTGCTGAAATTGGTTACGATAGTGATAATAAAGAAATTCAAGTTGAAGCATTACAATATGCAACAGAAAGCTATAATATGGGCCAACGTATTAATAAATTAGATAGTGTTAAATTGTCCCTAAAATATATGAGTGAAATATATAAAAAGTTTGGCAATGTTAAATTATCAGAAAAATTATTAAGTGATTTAGAATATCTGCAAGCAAAACAAAATAGTGAACCATCAGAAATAGTAAGTCGACAAATAATTGTTAAAAAAGGATCTGTTGATAAGCAAACACTAATTGTTCGAGAAAAAATTCAAGAATCAATATTAGATAAAATTTCCCAAGCTGCCGCAAAAGGTAAATGGATTGAAAAAACTATAATTGGTGAATATGGAGTAGTTGGCTATTTAGATGAAACTTATTTATCTAAGCAGCTTGGAAGCGAACTTAACCAATCAGAAGAAAATATTAAAATCGCCTTAATGCTTTGTTTTGAAGCTATTAATTTAGGAATTATGTCTTCAATTCAAGAAAACATAGTCTGTGCGATCATATTTGCTCAAAAATATCCAGATATATTGACTGAAATTAATATTAATCATCCTGAATATTATGTCGATGGACATATTATGAAATCAATTTCTTCAGATCAAAATTTTATGAGTGATTTGTTGATAGATTATACTGATTTAAATAATCAACGAAATATGTATCAGGAAGTTTATTTAACTAAAATTATTGAAGAGCGATTAAATGTTTCAATCTTAAATCCAATTAAAAAAATAATAAAATCAGGTGAGTGGAATGCTATTATTGAAAAAGAATTAATTGACTATGCTAGTGATGAATATCTAAAAAGCTATAATTACAAAATTCCTAAGGAAACAAGTCCATTAGGCTGTAATTTAAGTGCCATTAATGATGCAACTAATATAGCAAAATTACTTATTTTTACTACTATTCATGATGCAATCGAGGAATCAAAATCCACTAACTATCAAGCGATTACCAGTTTTGTTGAAAATTATAAGGATATAGTTGTAAGAATTTTGGATACTCATCCAGAATATTTAACTAATAAACATATTAAGAAAATTTGCGTAGATAATACAGGTTGGCAAGAGCATGAATATGCTTTTGATCAATCAATGATTTTAGGATCAGCATCAACTGATTTAGATATTGCTGAAGAAGTTCCTCAAATTGGAGATAATTTACTAGAGGTGGAAAGTTAATTATCATTAACTAATACGGATAATTCAAATATAGTTTAAGCTTTGCTTAAACTATATTTTTTTACAGAAAATTATTGTGATTAAAAGAAAATAAGGCGAGAGCTTAATCTAATTTCTTTCAATTATATTTATTTATTAATTGCAAATGCAAAATATTATTATGGTACCTCTGGCCGGACTTGAACCGGCACGCTCAAAGAGCAACAGATTTTGAATCTGTCGTGTCTACCATTCCACCACAGAGGCATGAGGGCTGACGAATAACTATCTATCACAATAATTAACATCTTGTCAATTATAAATCAACTTATTTAATCATACGCATTAATACTTGATCTTTGCGAATAAAATGATGATATAAAGCAGCGCCTATATGTAAGATAATAACAGCTATGAAAAACCAAATGGCAGTTACGTGAATTTTATAGAAAATTCCAGCTAATTCAGAATTTTTTTCAAATGTAGGTATAGTAAATAGGCCAAATACAGGAATTTCCTTTCCAGAAAATGTCGACATTAATATGCCACTAATCGGCATTAATAACATAAATAAATATTGTAGATAATGAGTGATTTTAGCGCCAAACTTAATTAATGAAGATATATCTGAGGGAAGCTGAACTGTTTTATTAGATAATTTCCAAATAATTCTGAATATAACTAAAAGCAGAACTATAACCCCAGTTGCTTTATGAACTTTATATAATTGATATTTTTCAGGGGAAGGTTCCATGTTACTCATAATAAATCCTACACAAATTAAGCATATCATCATGATGGATATCGTCCAATGTAAAATTTTTGCTATAGTTCCATAGGAATTTTCTGTATTTTTTAACATATTAATAACCTCCTTAAAATTTAAGTGAAATATATTTTCTTAGCATAAGCAATTGATTTTAAACGCATGCATATTTTTTCAAAAATTGGTCGTGGTAAAATCTCATTCCATTCTATCTCAAAATAAAAGTTTTTAACATTAATATTAAATGAAGGATGGGAAAAATCTGCTCCATCAATTTCTTCTGCAATTTGAAGGAAATAACCAATTATTTGACAGTTTGCATAATCTTCCTTACTGATTATGCTTCTAGCTATTTTAATTAAATTAGGATCTGGCTTATTATTAGACGTGAATACCAAGGTCATTGCAAGCATTAAACGAAGCCTATGAGGAAATGGAATTTCTGAGGCTAATATATATTCAGCAATTGCTTTTGGCGGCAGTGTTTTATCAAAATTATGTTTTAAGGTCATTAACATTATTGTTAATTTTAGTAATTCATATAAATATATTGATCCTGGAATTATTTTTTGTAAAATATCATAGTAACTTGAAAAATCAGTTTTTGTCACATCGTAATTACAAGTATAAGCCACTTTAGCTTCAATAATATTTTTAGCCTTTTCTTTATCAGAAAGAATTTCTGTACGAACTCCTTCTTTGATACCAAATGTTGAAATAATAATTTTTTCAGGTTTAAATACTTCAATCAGCGCTTCTGCAACTAATATCGCATTAGTATTGATTTTTCTTTTACCAAACTTATTAGAATTAATAGAGGTAGATTTAATTTTATCTAAATAATTGATAAAATCTTCAGAGGAAATTTCTAAATTATGCAAATTTTTAATTGGATATTGCATAAAATCTATATATAACCTGCCTATAAAACGTAGGCCCCCACCGATTAAATATAAGTTTTTGTAATTAGTTGTACCAAATTTTTTAACTATAATTGAAGCTATTTCTTCAGTGTTAGTAATATTTCTAGACGAAATTACCTTTGTGCCAAGTTCAAGTGATCCTAGTTTACCGACTTTATTATTCATTACTTCAACGAGTTCTAGACTTCCTCCACCAAGATCTGCTGCAATTCCATCACAATTTGCAATTCCGCTCATTAATCCCAAAGCTGTCAATCGCGCTTCTTCTTCGCCTGAAATAATTCGAATATCAAAATTATATTTATTTTTTATATAAATTATAAAATCATTAGATTTGGGGTGATCACGAAGTACAGCAGTGGCAACGCAATGGATATGGTTGACATTCAGTCTTTTGAAAATATGTAGAAGATATCGAATTGATAAATAAGTTTGATGTTTTATATCAAAAGAATCATTGGAAAGCAAGCTTAATAGATCACTTTTAAACTTATTATTAAATATTTCAGGAGCACCAAGTTCATCGCTTTCGTAAACTACAGCTCGGATGGCGTTGTAGCCAATATCCATTATTGCACAGCGCATTTTATCTTTTTTTTAAATTTACTCAGGTTAGAAGAACCAATATTCTTCTACCAATTATTTTCTAATGCAATATTTTCTACGCATTAATATATTATTTTTTATTCATCTAAAGCAGAGGCAGTCTTTTGACTTTTTATTTCGTATGCCTTCTGAATTGGTATTACTGTAGGGGGTAAAAGCCTTTTTGTAAAGAATTTATCCGCATAATACAGAATTTTTTTAGACTTAATTGGTGGGAACGATTCAATCAAAACAATTTGTTGATCTTTTGGTAGCTGAATAACTTCTTGTGGAAGCAGCAATGCTCTTTGAACATTTGAAACACTTTGAGTACTAGTTGAGACACTAAGATCAAAGAATAAAGGTTTGCTATAAGATGTTTGAGACACCGTTTTATTACCACATAATTGTGAAATTAGATTAGCAGTTTCATAGTTATTAGCAGCAAAAGTGACCCTAAAAGTTGAGTTTGATAAAAATGAATTCATCCCTGCTTCTTCGTAAGTGCCTTTAAGCTGCTGCGTATCTTGAATAATTAAAAATAACCTAACTCTATATCCCCTGAAAAAAGCAATACCCGCTTTAAATTGCTCCATTTTACCAAGAGTTGGGAACTCATCCATAAGAAACATAACGCCATATGGTTCTTCTTTTATATCTGGTATTTTTCGACTTAAAAATTCTGTAGCTTGTTGATAGAAAATTTGCATTAATTTCTGAAGGCGCTGAATATTATCAGGAGTCAAACCAACAAAAACTGTAGTTTTCTTTTTCTTAAAATCCATAATATTAAAATCAGACTTTGAGGTTGCTGCGTCAATCAATGGATTCGCCCATAATTCTAATGAGGAGTTCATTGTAGAAATAACACCAGATCGCTCTTTATCAGCTTTTTGCAGGAATGCCGCAATATTCATATATCCAACTGGATGAATAAGCTCCCCAAGCGTATCCATCGCCACTGCTAAATTATATACTACATCATCACTACGCATTGTTCGCACAACTTCGCCAAAAGATTTAACTTTGCTATCATCAGCAAGTAGATAAAGCACTACGCCCAAAAATAGACTTCGAGCCTCATTATTCCAAAAATCTTTCTCAGGCATGATTAAATTAGAAATTTTCTGAACATCATCAACCATTTGCCCAGGTTTTTTACTAACCCAGTCAATTGGATTATAGCAATGAGTGACTCCATCTGGGTTAGATGGTTCCCAAACATAAACCTCTTGACCTTGCTTTGCTCGCCAACCACTTGTTAATTGATGATTCTCAAGTTTAATATCATGAACGACTACTGAATGATCCCAAAAAAGTAAATTAGGAATTACAAAACCAACACCTTTACCAGAGCCAGTTGGGGCAAATAATAATGCATGCTGAAATCCATCAGCAACATAATAGCCAACAGAATCAAGGCCAAGTAGCATTCCATGTTCAGAACGAAGATCAGCTCTTTCAATATCACTTTGAGTTGCCCATTCAGCAGAGCCGTACACTGATTCAACGGCTTTAAAAAATTCAAGAGTTTTTATTTTATTGAAATTCTTAATGTAAAAAATAATTACGAAAATAGAAGGGCCAAAAATTGCAACTAATAATTTTATTTTAAGATAATCATACGCATCCATTGGTAATTGACCCCATGATTTTAACAACCATGAGGCCCATTTAAAAGTTAATGAAATAGTATAAAAATTCATACCAACAGTTTTATATTCATTAGAAATGAAAGATACAAAAACTCCACTAAACCATAATGTACATAAAATTACAAAAGGGTGAATAACCATATGACCAAAAATAGTTCTAGCTCTTTTTACTACTCCCATTAACTTTCCTCTGTATTTTTAAAATATATTTCAGAAACATATCTTTTGCCGCCACTACCCCGTTTAAGCTGTACAACTATATCAATAACTGCATGAATATATTTTTTAATTTCATCAGGTGGCATGCCAAGTCCTGCTTGCATCACCATCAATTTTAATTGCTCTAAAGCCATAGCAGGAGCATCAGCATGAAGCGTTGAAATTGATCCTGGGTGACCCGTATTAATCGCTCTTAAAAAACTAAATGCTTCTGAGCCTCGAAGTTCTCCAACAATTATTCTATCAGGACGAAGACGAAGACAAGCTTCAATTAATTGCTGAGCTGTAGTTTTAGCCCGGCCCTGACCACCTTTTGAATATAATAAATGTAATTTATTTTGATGATTATGGAGCTGAATTTCTCGCGCATCTTCCACTGTAATAATACGCTCATTAATAGGAATTTCTCCAAGTGCTGCATTTGTAAATGTAGTTTTACCAGTAGATGTACCACCACTTATAATGATATTCTTTTTACAAATTACAGCATGCCGTATAAATTCTTTAATGTTCTTTTTCTTTAAATATTTGCTAAGTATAATATTATTTTCGTCAATTGCAGTTTCAGTTACTGTATTATCAAAAGCCCCCATTTTTGCATATTGATCTAATGATAGATGCATCGTGGAACCTTTTCGAATAGCAAATCCAACTAAACCAGGCTCTACAGCTGGAGGAAATACTACTTGAATTCTATAACCATTAGGTAGCGTTGCAGAAAGTAATGGAGTTTCTTCGGAAATTGTTTGCTCAACAGATTGAGCTACTAATCGCCCTAAACCGAGTAAGTGATCAATATCAATTTCAGGAATAATTTCCATGCGCTGATCGCCAGC
>JAYUJO010000144.1:0-2029 GCA_043765215.1 Rickettsiales bacterium
TGGTTTAGGTTTAAACTTGCATCCTATCATCAATTAAAAGTTTCTTCTATCTATTTATTCTCTCTCTTCATTCCTTTCTCTTATATCGAACTCAGGCTAAACATATATTAATTTCATATTTTTACAACTAAATATTGATTTTAATTACCCTTTTTTTAAAATATATTTCTCGAATTTATTTTTTTCGAGCTTAAAATCATCTGCATTAGGTAGGGCTTGCTTAATAAGGGTAATATTTTCCCATTTTTGGGAATATTCTTTATTAATTAAAAGCCATTTAATTAAATCAGGAGACTCTTCTTTAATGGCATCAACAGGGCATTCAGGGACGCATACTCCGCAATCAATGCACTCATCTGGATTGATAACAAGCATAAATTCGCCCTCATAAAAACAATCAACAGGGCAAACTTCAACGCAATCAGTATATTTACATTTAACACATTCATCGGTAACTACGTAAGTCAAGTGAGCCTCTTATTCTTATGGTTATTTAATATAGTTTTTGTTCTAATTAATAATAATATTAAAAAATAAAATATAAAGCTTAAGAACATAATCATTAATGGCAGCATCATTGAAGCATGAATTGATGGCCCTCCTGATTTAAACACGCTAGCTGGTTGATGAAGGCTATACCATATATCTACTGAGAATTTAACAATAGGAATATTTATAAAACCAATTAAGGCCATTACTGATGCTGGTTTTTCGGCTCGAGATAAATTACTATTACTATTGATAATCATTATATAACTAATATATTGCAGAAATAATATCAACATTGAAGTAAGGCGAGCATCCCACACCCACCAAGTACCCCATATGGGCTTGCCCCATAATGATCCTGTAACTAAAGTAATTAAAGAAAACGTAGCACCAATAGGGGCGGCAGCTACAGCCATAATGTACGCTATGCGTGTTTTCCAAATAAGTACAGAAAAACTGCATATAGATATGAAACTATATATACCAAGGCTCATCCAAGCAGCTGGAACATGCACATACATCACTCGAACCATTTCGCCTTGCTGATAATCTGGCGGAGATGAAAAAATGGCATAATATAGACCAAATCCAAGAGTAATTGGAAAAAGTAATAACAAAATTGGAGTAACTATTTTTTCTATTTTTAAAAATAGTTGTGGAGTTAAAATATGCAACATTATCTGATTATAATTGCCCCCAAAATATTTTGAGTATATGGTTTTTGTTGATGAGTGCTCCATCGATAGCTTGGATATTTTTCTGGGATTTGATAGGTATCCTCAGCTAAATGATGAATTATTTCAACATTTTCTTTATCTAATTTCATTTTGACATATGCAATCAGGTCAAACATAAAATGATTTTCATTAATTGAATCTATAAAAAAATTTCTATTATTATTAGATTCTAACATAAAATTATTATAGAAATCTATATTTACTTCATATGATTGCTGAAAAATTGCTGGCCCTATTACGCATTTAATATCTTTAACGCCCATATCTTGCATTATTTTGACAGTTTTTTTGATTATATCTAATTTAGAACTTCTCCAACCACAATGCGCTGCTCCAATGATTCCAACTTCACTTGCTAATAAAACAGGCACGCAGTCTGCAGTTTTAATTGCTAAAATTATATTTTTTTGATTAGTTATTGAAGCATCTGCTTCAAAAATATTTTCTGATCTATTATATAGAACAACCTCATTGCCATGCACTTGTTTTAAAAGAAAGATATCTTCTGCTTGCATAAATTCTTTAACATTTACTATATTTTGTTTTGCTTCAGATATTTTTGTATCATCATCACAATTATAAATATTGTAAATACCGGTTGAAACTTTATCTGTTTTATCAAAAAATCTATAATAGACTTTATCTTTTATTAATTCATATTTCATGCTGATGCGCAATAAATTAAGCTATAAATTATCAGAAACAAATGATAAATACAATCAATTAGAGTTTTTGCGGAAATACTTTAAAAGTACATTTAATTTAACGCCCATTATGGGAGCAGAGCTTGAGTTTTATCTATC
>JAYUJO010000145.1:0-5381 GCA_043765215.1 Rickettsiales bacterium
TTTACGCCATTTATATATACTGGATCGGCTTACTTTATTGATTTTACAAAAATCATCGCATGTTATTTGCCTTCTTCCATATTCACTTATTAATTTCTCCCTTCTCTTTCTAGTTTTTTCACTTATCTTCTTCATCTTCGGCTCCTTCATAATTATTTCTATTCATGAATTTACCTCTATCACACTTTTTCCCCTTTGTTAGGTGCTCCTTAATTTACGCTCACATTACAATTACTATATTATTTTATTTACTCTATCGCATTATATTTTATTTCTACCCTGTAACACTCACCAATATTATGTATTTTTATGTGTATCTGGAGTACACTCTAAATTAATATAGATAATTAAATACTTGATTTATATACTTTATCTCATTGTTAATATCCTAATAATAAATCAGCCCTAGTAAAACATGTTTTGAACTAAAATAAAGCTATTTTATTTTGTCTAGACGCTAATTGAAAATATAAAGTATATTTAATCAAAATCAAACATCTAATACCATCAAGTCCAAATAATTCTCAATAATTTAATACAACCGTTTTTGATAGTTTTTCATTAAGTATTAATTTATAGTTGCATTTCTTTTTCTATTGATTTAATGTTTTTATATAGTAATCAGTTGTACCGATTATTAACTAACTTAGTAACTCTACAATATAAAAAACTACATTATATTACTCATTAGCATAAGAGGATTTCATGCCATCTAATATCGCTCAATCACAACAACAGCAAAACCTTAGCTATGAAGAAATTACATCTGCTTTAGACAGAGGGGTACTAGAATTAAATTTTAGTGGATTACATTTTTCGAGAGATCAACTGAACGATTTATTAGATAAAGTAAATAATAATCAGTTTATAGGTCATATTATTTGGGGCACTCTACCCAGTGATGCGGATGAAGTAGTTAAACAGATTGAAGCTAAGTTAGTACAGAATAACAAATCATATAAGCATCATCCCACAGACTTTGTGCACGGTTTGCTGAGCTCACACAGCTATCAAACATCTAAGATAGACGACAAAGTAGAGTTTACTGTAGATTCTGAAAGCAAAGAACACGTTAATGTAAAATATAATCATCATTTAGAGAACTGGCGCGTGGAGCAAGTATTTCAGCCTGATGAATCTGATGACCACTATAGTGTGCTTTATTTTAATGACAAAGATCATCATGCAGTACTTGCTCACCGTGGTACGGATATAGGAGGCTCTATTATTAGTTTATTAACAGGTGGGTTTAAAGGCAATGAATCACTTAAGGCTGATTTGATAGAAATACTGAATCACAATATAGGTGTGCAGCAAGCTGCTTCTTATGCTTCTACTAAAGAGGCTTTAGATATCATCAGAGATAAGTATGAATACTACCATTTCTCAACGACAGGTCATTCACTTGGAGCATGGCTTGCTGAATTGAGCTTGTATTTCTGTCATATGGATTTTAACTGTCATGATGTACGAGCTGTTACGTTTGACAGCCCTGGTACTAAAGATCATTTAGAAGTATTTAAGTCAAATGTAGATAATCCATATACTAAGGTCAACACAAGCTTGTTTGATATAGTTACTTATCTATCTGCTCCTAATGTTGTAAATATCTGTAATCAACATATAGGTAAAGTATATAGGATAATGCCAGAAATACAATACAAGGAAATTTTAAAAAGAGATTTACCTTGGGTAATACCACAATCTCTAAAAATTATCATAGAAAATAATAAGTATTATCTAGATTCATTACTTTCAGTCAGTGGTCATTCTCTAAACCCAATGCTCGATATTTTTGATCCAGAAACAGGAAAGCCTTATTCTGATAAATACTCAATGGTACTTGATTGGCCACATATTAAACATATGGCTGACATACAGCCAACGCAAGGTGTAGCTAGAATTATACTAAATAGTGTTCCTGGCTCACAGTTACTCCCTTATCCTCTTGAGAAGTTTGCGCTCACTGCAATAAATAAGGTTATTCCTGGCACTATTGGCTCAGTATCAACTGTCCTTGCTAGCTTTTTAAGCGGCAACACAGCAATATCTCAACTTTGCGAGACATTTAGACATTTTGATTTAAATACGCATGGTAAGGGATATGAGTTAAAAGAGGAGCTACAACCTTTAGAGCAATTCTCATTATCTTATGCAGGATACTACCGTACTGTAGGAGTAGATTTACTGCAAGATATATTATTAGTAGAGAATAAGGGGAGTGTTGATTGGTACTTGAGTAGATTAGCAAAATGCAACATTAAGATTTTAGAAAAACAATTGGACGACGATAATAGTATAAGCCAACTAAAAATTATTAAAGAGCAGTATAAAATAGGGTTTGCACTTGGTAAGAAATACATAATATTGAATCAGCAAACAGTAGATTCAGAAACACTAACTGTAGAAAAAATAAGACAAGAGTTACTTAGATTAATTGAAGTAGATTCTGCAATAAAAGATTTATTAGAAAATATCACTATATATTCTGAAGTGCATAATAATTCGATAGCTCACTACTTACCAGAGCGAATACATAATTTTATCGGAAGAGAAAAAGTATTCACTCAAATAGATGAAATATTAAGTATTGATACTAATCAATGCGTAGCTATTAATGCATTCGCTGGTACTGGCAAGAGCAGCACTGCGTTAGAATATGGTCATAGAGAGCAAGACAAAAATCAAAAAAAAGGAACAGCAAAAATAGTACGCTGGTTTGATTCTGATACGAGTGATAAAATTGAGATTAGTTATAGGAATTTAGCGGAGTCTCTAGGCATTGATAAAACACGAGATAAAAAAATATTGATCAATTTGGTAAATGATGCGATTACTAGGTTAGATAAACCAATGTTGTTTATATTTGATAACTTGGAGAATTATCAAGATGCAGAGGAGTATTTAACTAACTTACCAAGAAAGTTGGTCAAAGTAATTATTACTACTAGAGATGATAATTTATTAGGTAACCTGAAACAACACATTAGATTAGAACCGTTTAGCAGAAAAGATGCTGAAAAATATATAAATATAAATCTTCCAGGAAGAGCAAATGATAGAAACACTAAAGACTTAATAGAAACGCTTGGTAATAAAGAAGGTGATGTACTGCCATATAGATTAGAAAAAGCAGTAGCTTACTTAAAAGAAAAAAATCTATGCTCAATAGAGAACTATATAAAGAATATAAAAGAAAATCCAGATGATAAAATAGTAACAGCAATGCTATTGCAGTTAGTAGACACTTCACCTTTAGCTTGGCAGATATTACAGTACTCAGCACACCTTGATCCTGATTCAATAAGTATAGAAATATTCAAACAATTACTAAGAGCTGATGAAATTATACTTCAGGATCCTATCACACAGCTAAAGAAATTATCGTTAATAGATTTATATTATTCAGATGGTAAACCTTATTTAAAGATACACCGATTAGCGCAAGATGAAATAATAAAATATATTCCTAGGCACCCAGAAAACTCAGTGTCTGTAAATAATATTTATGAGAACTTAATAGTTAGTTTAAATAAGCTAATGCCTAAAGTTACCAATCTGCCAGACGAAAAATGGCAAGAATCAAGTTTATACTATATTCATATTAGTAAAATATTAAGTACAAATAAGGATATAGTGTTAGTCAAGCAAGCTGAGCTTTACATGAAACTTGGAGAATATAATAAGCATATAAATTATAGCTTCTCACAATCATTAGCCGATCATTTAAAAACTCTTGAAATATATCAAGCATTATACCAAGGTAATCATTCATCTGTTGCTATGTCGCTTAATAATGTCGGTAGTGCTTATGAGACTTTAGGAGACGTGAAAAAGGGATTGGTGTATCAAGAGCAAGCTTTGGTAATGTATCAAGCATTATACCAAGGTAATCATTCATCTGTTGCTATGTCGCTTAATGGTGTCGGTATTGCTTATGAGGCTTTAGGAGATGTGAAAAAGGGGTTGGTGCACCTTGGCTTTGGTAATGTATCAAGCACTATACCAAGGTAATCATCCAGATGTTGCTAGTTCGCTTTATAATGTCGGTAGTGTTTATTATGCTTTAGGAGATAAGATAAAAGCAGGAGAAATGATTAAACAAGCTTATTTAATGAAAGTAAAAGTACTAGGAAGTGAACATTCTGAAACTACACAACTAAAAAATTATCTTAAGCAAGCAGTGCCACAATTTTCTGAAACTAACAATGTTAGAGTTTTAATTTTGAATAGAAAAGTAGTTGATAATCTAACATTACAAGTTAAACAAGCAATACAAGAAAACATTTTGAATGAAATATATATAAAAGCGACTATATGGAAATCGTTAGCAGGTTTTGTACCAATATTAAAGAGGTGTGGTATCAAAAATTTTATAAAATCTTACTTAAAAAATTTAGAGGATTTAGTAAGTAATGATAACATAGAAATAGCCCAGATGTTATGCTTTGAAGCAATATGCTTAGGAATAATGAGTAGTGAGAATAAAGATCTATTTTGGATTAGAGAATTTAAGAAAGTTTATCCTGAATTATTAGCCAAGATAATAGAAGAGCATCCTGAATACATGGTTGATGGTCTGATAGTAAGAGAATGTACATCTGATCCTGAAATCTTAACCAGACTATTAGGAGAGAACTTTAGCGGCCAAGGGAATACAGAGTATATAGAACAAAATCCATGGTTAGAGTATACTAAAGAGGGTATGAGTGAGCTGCTTAAGCTTAAATTGCAAGCTATGGAAAAAAGCGATACAAAAATAATTGTTCCTGATTATATTTTGGATGAAACAGAAAATACTACAAAGATTTTAGTTAATCAGATTATGGCAGATCTTGGAGAAAAATCTTTGATAGTACTAAATCTGTTTGGTAAACACTGGGTAGGAATGGTTACTGAAAAAACCTCTGATTCGATAGTTATTAATTATATGGATCCTGAGCAAATGCCAATGCCGACTATGCTTAAAGAACAATTAATTGAACAAATTACTGCAAGCTATCCAGAATATGATGTTGAATTGATAGAAACAGTATTAGAACCACAACAATATAATAACTGTGGCCCTGAAGTGATTGAGAATTTAACGGCATATTTGACTGGTGACGAACGCTCAGTGTCTCAGGAGGATGCAGTAGTAATTCACTCATTATTGCTAGAGGATTTATTGATAATGGATTCTATGTATGATGATGTATAAGTTGCGGTTTTGAAATAAAGTCCAGCATAAAAAAGCTATTTATTCTTTATGTGTATCTGAAGTAGACCTTATTTAGACAATACATGCATAACACAAAATTAGGTGGTTCCGAGTCCTTCCCAGGAAGTGATACTGTATTGACAGTCAAGTAAAAAATTAAATTAAATCATAAGAAAAAGAA
>JAYUJO010000146.1:0-2023 GCA_043765215.1 Rickettsiales bacterium
TAGGGTCATATTTTATTATGCATATAGCTAGAGTCAAATTATTCTCGCTATGTGGAGTTTTTATTTGCTCAATGACATCAACAATAATGGATGAGGGGTTGATTTCTTGAATTTTTGCCATATATTCACCATCAATATGATTAAATATCCTAAAAAATTCATTCCTACGAAGACGCATTACTGATTTTAAGTAATGAAAATGTTCATTTGCTATAGTTAGGGTTTGATTTTTTTCAATTGACTGATTACTATAAATTCTAGTTAGTTGGGAAAATTTCATTATTTGTTATATGCAAAAAGATAATACAAACGATAATACATCAGTTGATAAGAAATTACCAAGTGAAAATATTGAGTCAGATTTACAAAAAGAATATGGTGGTCAAAAGGGACTAGAACCAACCAGATATGGTGATTGGGAGAAAAATGGCAGAGTGTCGGATTTTTAATAATATAAGGAGCATAATAAAAATTGAAGAAATTTAAACCAACATACTTAATATTATTAACATTAATAATTTATACAATAGGCACCATTTCGGAATGGTATATTGCCAATTCATATTTTTATATTGTATGTTCTGGGCTAACAGCTTTAATCTTAATTATTGCATTTAATTCTAATTATCGAACAATTGATCTCACTTCTGAACAAAATGCTCATTCACAAAAATTACAATCAATCGGGCAGCTAGCCAGTGCTATTTCCCATGATTTTAATAATATTTTAACTGCCATTATTGGTAATAGTGATCTTCTAATTAGTAAGCATCCATTGGGGGATGAGTCTTTTAAGGAAATTTATCAAATTAGATCTAATGCTATTCGTGGAGCAAAATTAATTAAGCAACTACTTGCATTCGTGCGTAAAACGTCAATTGAACCTGTTAACCTAAATATTTATCAATTACTACTAGAATTAGAGCCTTTATTTGAACAAATTATTGGTAAAAACTACAAAGTAGCAATGAATTTAGAGGAAACTAATAAATTAGTTTGCGTTGATCCAATTCAGCTAGAGCAAGTAATTATTAATCTAGTGGTTAATGCTAGGGATTCTATGCCTGATGGTGGAACAATATCAATTACTACTAGTCTGATTAATTTAGAGGCAAACCATGTCGTTGAAAATTATACTAGTCCTAAACACTCAAATTCCATAAAAAAAGGCCAATATATTCGCATTAAAGTGGCTGATTGTGGAACTGGTATTCCTGAAAAAATAATGCTCAAAATTTTTGATCCATTTTTCTCAACTAAAGAATCATCGGGTACAGGCCTTGGTCTTGCTACAGTGCTTCAAATTATTAATAAAATTGGTGGCCATGTATTTGTAAAATCAAAACTTGGTAAAGGTACTAATTTTGTATTGTTTTTAAAGACTATCGATGCAGAAATTCAAAAAACTATTGATTCAGCAGCGCAAGATATTGTGCATGAAATTAACCATTCTGATTATCATATTTTAATTGTCGAAGATGAGAATCCAGTTAGAATGTTTAGCTCTCATGCATTAAGTTCAACTGGATTTAATGTTGTAGATGTCAGAACTGCAGAAGAGGCTCTTGAATTAATTCAAGTTGAAAATAGAAAATTTGATTTATTACTAACAGATGTATCGCTTGGGTCTATGGATGGTCCAACATTGGCTCAAATTATAACTGAAAAAATACCTGAAATAAAAGTGATTTTAACTTCAGGCTATGATGAGAGTTCGATTGAGAATACTTGCCTTAAAAAATATAAATTCTTAAGCAAGCCTTATGCATTAAAAGAATTGATCGATGTAGTCAGTTTAACATTAATTAATAAGTAATCTATTTAGATAATTTAGTTATCATTCCCTCTCTAAGTAACCCCAGTTATGGATAATTTTTGCTCATCCATAACTGAAATATTAGAAAAAATCAGGTTTAAAGCGGTATAAACCTGATTTAATTTTGTATAATTTTTACTTTTTATTTTATTATTTCATTACAATTTTTACTTTTTATTTGCTTATAATTGTTTATTAATCCCTGAT
>JAYUJO010000147.1:0-5372 GCA_043765215.1 Rickettsiales bacterium
ATCTTTGACTGATCGAAGAGTTGAATAATTAAACAACACGCAAGCCATCATTAATGCCATTGGAATAAATTTTTTGTTTTCATGCCATTTGATTGGCCAAACAAATTTTGCAACCTTGTCTAGAAAATTAGTTTCAGACTTTAACATTATTTTTTACCTTTTTTTAAAGTTATCAAGTTAGCAGCGTATTATACTAAGTTTTAAAAAAAAGTCAATAATATTAGTTAATTATTATTTAAATAATCTCTTAAATTCATTTTAATTTAAAGGTTAAAGTTTTCCATCTATTTTCATCTAGTTCTTTAACTAAATTAAAGCCATGTGAAGTGTAAATATCAATAATATTTTGTGATTGATAATCTAAAAATCCAGACAATATTACATAACCACCATCATTAACCATCGATTTAATAATACTTGATAAATTAATTAAAACTGGAGCCAATATATTACTAATAATTAAATCAAATTTATTATTAGACGCTGGAACATCTAAAGATTGTTCACTATTTTGATAAAATTTGACTTTAGAATTATTAGCAACTAAGTTATTATTGGCAATTTCGATCGAAACAGATTCAATGTCACAAGCTAATATTTGAGCAGAAGGCCAAATTTTTTCAGCTACAAAACTTAATATGCCGCTACCTGTGCCAATATCAAATATATTATTTATATTTTGATTTTTAATTAAACTCATCGATTTAACACAAAGAGAAGTTGTTGAGTGATCACCCGTACCAAAAGCTCTTGATGCTTCAATATAAATAGGCGTTAAATTAGGAGGACAATTTTTATTTATACTAGTCGATGTTATATAAAAATCATCAATGATTATTGGCTTTAATTGTTTTTGATACTCCGCCACCCAATCTTGATCAACAATTTCTTTAAATTGAATGATATCTTTAAAATATAAATTGTTAGCCAGAGCATAGTCATTAAGATCTTTAATGAATTGCTTTTGATCTGGCCTTGAATTTAGCAAAACTTCAATAATCCAAATATCATCAGCAAGTGTTTCAATAGTTTCTGACTGAATTTCATGTGTTGATATTCCTAAAATATTTTCATTTTCCTCAAAAAACTTTTCAAAACAGGAAATATATTTAAATTTTGCTTGAAAACTTAATTGATAGATAACTTTTGGTTGGTAAAATGGATTATTCATAGTTTTTTAATTGAATTTTAAATATAATTGGTATATCAATAAATTACTAACATTTCAATAAATAAATTTTGAGAAAATTAAATGGATAAAATAAAATACTTTGCCTTATTTATAACAATAATCATATCTTCATGTTTAAATGTGACTAATGTTTTTGCTGATGATGATAAAAAAATTAACGATGTCCCAAAAGCAAAACTTCGTGATCCAGCAGAATTTCAAAAGGTAATTGATGAATATAAAGATTATTTATCAACTGTTCCACTAGAAATTAGAGAAGAGATTGTTACTTTTAGAAAAGATACAGCAAAATTAAATAAAGAAAAAAAAGATTTATATAAAAAACTCTCGCAAGGCAGTCAAAATTATTTAAAAAAGGAACAACAATATAAGAAAAAATTACCTATTAATCGTAAAAGTTTAATTACACTTGATGAATTAAAATATAATGAAAATCAAGAAAATCTAAAAAAAGACGCTGAAGAAAAAGCAAAATAATAATTAAAAAAATAGCCTCGTTATATTTTTTATAATGGGGCTAAATTATTACGTTAAGAAATTTGACTAATTTATTTTTAAACTCTACCCCTATCTGGCTTAGATTTATGATTAGATTTAGAAACATTTTCATTAGTTCCCCGATTATTAATATTTGTATCAAATTTAATTTTATTAGACTTCATAATATTTTGTATATTATGCATAATTTTTGGAGATAGTTTAGTTATCACTGTTTTTTTTACTTTTGTAATTGTAGTATTTATATTTGAGGAAATATCATCTTTAAATTTTTTAGAATTCTTAGCTACTTCATCAACAAGTTTACCTTTCTTTTTAAGTATTTCAGTTTTTACCTTTACAGGTAATTTTGATTTAACAGTTTCAATTTTTACATTTCGATTGGCAGCAATATCGTTTTGTTCCTTAATTGCATTATTTATTTCTACAATATTTTTAGTCATATCTCCTTTATTATCTAAACTTGCCTCTACTACTATTGCTGCAAGATTAGCAACTTTTTCAAGAGCTTTTACATAAGAATTATCTGCAGCAGATGTGTCATTAAATGTTGAGATCATAATATTTGTAGTCTTGAGATCAGTTTTCAATAATGTAAATATATTTTCCTTTTCCTTTTCACTAAATGTACTTAGGTCTCCTTTACTTTTATCATTATAAGATTTAATTATAAGATCAATCTGTCCTTTAAATAATTTAGCATTAGTTTCAGTTGAAGGTATATCTTTAATTTGACTGAGAGCATCTATTATTATTTTGATTTTATCATCACGAGTAGATTGCACATTTGTATTATCCTCAGCCATTTTGTACCTTTACATATAATTAATAATAACACTATTAATTATATATAAAATTATTAATTATAGATTAAATTCATACTTAAAATAATTATGATGAATAGATTTAAAAAAAATAGTTGCCAAACTGTCAGTATTAATCAGCCATCATTTAACCTGTCATGTAATTCTCCAAAAAATCCTGCACTCTGCAACAATTCTCGATTACCTATAATATATATATTTTCTTTAGCTTTAGTTACTGCAACATTTAAAATATTTGGTCTTATTCCAGCCCAAATTCTGGCTCCACTTTGCTCAGGAGACGATGCTCCTAACACTAAAATTACTGTATCTGCCTCTCGTCCTTGAACAGTGTGAATTGTACCAATATGTTCTTTGACCCAATTTTTGGCATTTATATTAGACCAATTATTCATAACTCCACTTCTATCAATTAAATTTCTTAAATTATAAGAAATAATTTTAAATGGCGTAATAATATAGAGATCTGGATTCACTTTATTTTGTTTTAAGGTATTGAGAATTTCTAAAACCTTCTCCCCTTCTGCCTGGCACCATTTATCGCTAGCACTTTCTTTGACATCAAACCAAGAAGATTCACCTAAACATCGACGAATTTCTGAGTCTTTTTGTTTCTTTGCTTGCACCATTAAATGCTCATAAGCAATGGAATTTGAAATACTAAACATCGGATCAGAACAACGTCTATGCACTAAAAGTGGAAACCCTATAACGCGACTGCCATGCTTAGTAAAAAACTCAGCATAATAGGATGAGGCTTCGTCAGCCAGGGTTTGTACAGATGCTTTAGGCGCGTTAAAACGATTAGCTTCAACATCAAATTCACAACATATATTTTCAGTCAATATTGCTGGCAGTGATACTACTGGCTCTATTTGCAATGGATCCCCAGTTACAACAACACGTTTTGATCTAATGATAGCACCAATTGCAGATTGCGGGATTGCTTGACCTGCCTCATCAATTAAAAGCCAACCAAGCGCGCCAGGTGGAACGTGATCAAGCATTTTACCAGCTGAAGCAAAAGTAGTTGAAACGCTTGGAACTGCAATGAAAAAAGAGGCCCATATATTTGGCAACATACCCATTATACTTCCTCTTGTTTGTCCTTTTTCTGGCTTATCAAAATGCACAGTTTGCCTACCTAAAATATTCATAAAAATACCAATATTGTGGCGCATAGGTTTTGCAGCAGCATCAATAAAAGCTCTATTTAATTTCATGGTTTGAATAAATAAATTATCGCGAAGAAGTTGATCCTCCTGATCACACCATGGAGTAATTTGATTTCTATCAGAGTGAGATTTATAAAAGAAATCTTTATCGATCAAAAAATCCTTATATTTTGCGCTAAAAAATGCTAGACTTTTATTAAATTCATTATATATACAAATTTTATTTTCTTTATTTTTCCAAATTAGATAATTATTAGTTTTAAATAATCTTTTAAATATATTAGGCTTATTTTTTTGATGCTCTAAAATTAAATCAACTAATGTTTGCTCATCAAGTCCAAGCTCCAATGCTTGCTTCTCAAGCTCATGAATATCTTGTCTAAAATTTTCTAATTCATTTAATTTATTTTGGCATTGCGCCAGTGCATTATTAAACTCAATTCGAGCGGATTTCCAATTTCTTAATGCCACAGCATGGCTGTTTGGCGGATTATTATTAATAACAATATTAGGTAATCTTTCACCAATAACTTTTTTTGTTTTTTCATCCTTAATTTTTATATATTTAGGAAAGCCAGAAACATAGGCAAGGTAATATGCAAAATTATGATCATCACTCCACCAAAATGTTTGACTAAATCGATAGCGATTAGAGCTATTTCCCAAAACTGCTGAAATAACTCCCCAGCTTTTTTGATTATATAGTTCATCAGCAACATCACTAAAATAGCGTAAATCATCGGCGTCTTCAGCAATTGCAGATAAAGCTGGCAATTCTGAACTAATATTTTCAACGGCCTTATTATTAGATGATGCAATTAATATTTCAAAACCTTTTAAGGACTCGTCAATTTCGTAAAGTACTAACTCACTATTACCAACTTCAATTCCATAATGTGTTGGTGAAAATGCACTTAATGGATCATCAAATTTAGCTAATGCAATAGCTTTATCGGTAATAACAGAAGCTATTATGTCTCTTAATAAAGTCGTTTTACCTGTTCCTGGCGGGCCATTTACAGCTAATATTCCACCATCTTTTAACTCTTTTTTTGCTGCATTAACTGCAGCTTGTTGAAGCAAAACTAATGGGCTTCTTCCTTTTCCTGGCCATCTTGATAATGGAATATTTTTGGGCGCAATGATATTTTCAAGCGCCTCGTTATCCTCTAATATATTAAATCTTTTATCTGGCAAACTCATACCAAGATATTGTTTTAAGCAATCTGGTGCCCGTCCCTTTTGAACTAAAGATTTTGCGTGAACTAAGTCTTCTAAATAAAAACTATTAAGCAATAATGGCAGAGGCGGTGGTGGTTGCTTTGACTCACATTTTTCACATATTTTAATAATAAATTGTTTCTTAAGACTAACTGAATCCGGAATTTCAAAATTATCATTTAAAAATTGATATGCATTTTCAATATCCTGTCTATTAATTGGTAATAGATTTTTTTTAACATCATAATTATAAATTTGATCTATGAATTTTCGAATAAACTCTTTTTCAGACCCTTTCCAATCATCCATTTGGTCAAGATTACCTTCTAAAGCAATATTAATTGCCCATGCATAGCTAGATATAGTAATTGCCTGTGGCCTGCCTTGTTGATCTAAAGTCAGTACCCCGATTATTGCTTCGCCCTTAGTTGCTGGTCTTTCAAAGACATCATTATCATATTT
>JAYUJO010000148.1:0-5366 GCA_043765215.1 Rickettsiales bacterium
ACTGGTGTTGGCTTTTGCTCGCGTACTATCTGCTCTGCTTTTAACATAAATACTCTGCTATCTAAAGTTTGGTTTTTATCGCTTTTATAATACGTAACAACTAATGCTACTAATATAGTTACTATTAATGTGGTGGCTATTTTTAACTTAATACTTTTAAATTTCATAATCTTTGATATAATTTTTTAATTAAAATAATTATAACATTTAAACAATTACTGAACAATATCCCCAGGCAACAATTTTCTTATTTTTATAGCTGGAGCCAGAAAAGATAAAGCCCATACAAGCTTTGCTTCTCCGTCTGAAACTGACTGCCCCATCTCAAATCTGTCATCCCATACACTGTGATTGTATATCCCAATAGGAACTACACATTTTGCATCTATTTTAACTGCTAGCTTTGCGGCCTGTACAGAAGAAAGTGACTTTAATTCTGAAATTTCTCTTATGCCATTTTTAATACCTCTGGTATCATGTGCTGCTATACCTACAAAAAGGTAATCAGGATTAATGTCGCAAAACCTACTCCAAGACGAGTCCAAATCGGTAACACCATTCTCCATATTAGCACCTGCATCTACAATGTGAACTATTTTAGTGTCACCAAGTTGTACACTGAACATTAGATGTGTCATATATTTCTGACTCTCTTGTTTATACACTCTTACATTCGCCTGGCCAATATTTATTTCTGAGTCTTCCTCTGTAAAGATAAATTCTATTCTGTTATAAATATAATCACCCACTTTCTCTCTCAGCATTTTTAATTTAAAATCTTCTAATTTTGGGCTTATTATCTTAATTGGTTTTATTTTTGCAAATTCTATTATCTCACTAAAAGGTGAGTGATGCGTGTGAAAATGGGAGAGACATATTATATCTGGTGAGATGTCAGATACAGAATTTATAGCCTCTGGTATCATGTAATCTATTGTATATTGAGTCAGATCTAGACTGTATATATTTGGAGTTTCTCTGTAACTTGCATAAAGCCAAGGGTCTATAGCAATGCTAATTTTATCATTTTTTATATTTATACCGCTGTGCCCGGTAAAAATAACTTTTTCTTTTTTGATTTTAACATTACCGGTTACAAGGTATTCAAGATCCTCTTTTGAGACTACTTTATAAAGCTCGTTTCTCGCTTTGTCTTTTAAAATTGTGTGTGTATTTTTATACTTTTTAAAATTATTTATTGTTGCACCCATATTTGCCTCATATATATGATCAATATCATTTGCTAACATTATATGAGCTAGAGCAATACCAATAACATCAGAAACCTCACACTTCTCATTATTCAAATTATTAAAAGAAAAATTATTTTTTTCTTTATTATAAAAAAGTGTGTCTCTTTTCATTATGCAAAAATTATAAATTATATCTTCCGCTAACCCACCTACTACATTTCTTAGAATATCTCTGTTATTTATATTTAAAACAGCCTGCTTGAAATATTCTGTACTATAAAGCGAGTGGCATAGCCCAGCGAGAAGCGTGTCTTCGTTACATCCATAATATTCTAAAATATTTTTAACCCGAACAAGGTGTGAAAGTAAATTTTTACCTTTTATATGTTTTATATTTTTAGCTTCAGCACCCCCTATAAACTCTTCTACTTTTTGTATCTTGTTTTTAAAAATTTGCATATTTTTATATTACTTTTTATTTAAAATTATAGACAGTACACCAGTCTCTGATATGCCATCAATATCAAGCGCTTTTTCTATTTCTATTTCTGTTGTTGATCCCCACATAACAGTATCTACATTATTAATAATTGCATTATGTTGTATATATCCAAATATGGCTCCAGCTTCTAGGTAGGCGTATTTATAACCCCTCTCTCCATATTTTCTTGTTGACCTATCTGGAACCATAGTCATAACTATACTCATACTTGCATTCACAATAAAATCATCACCCGAAAAATACTTTTTTAGTCCTAGTTTTTCTTTTTCAGGTATATCCCATAATTCTTCTAAATGGTGACCCCTAACATTATAATGGTATATTTTTCTTTTGAGCTCACCATCGTCAGTCATGTTAAAAATATAAATCTCAATAGGATATCTGCCTCCGGCACTTGCTTGCGCTCTTTTTGACTCACTTTTATCAAAATATTTTTTTGTTTCACCACAAGAATAAAATAGTATGTTAGAGAGAGATTGCAAATCTATACTTTTTGTTTTAAAATTTCTAACTGATTGCCTTTTACTTAGAATCTCATTGTTAATAGTTTTAGATTCTGCAGCTGGTAATATTATTTTCTTAAATCTTTCATACTCTTTATATTCAACATTTTTCCAAGAGTCAGGCCAAAGGGTAAAGTCACTAGGTATCTTAACTGTGCCATCCATTTTTCTGTCTTTAGATTTTTGTTGGAATATTTCTCCATAATTAACTCGCATATTTGTATTCTTATTATAACATTTTAGTACTTAATTTACACTTATTTCCTTATGGGAAAGGATGTGGCCATATATTTAGCTTTGCTTCATTTTCTAGATTTTTATTCTTTATAAATTCTTTTAATCTGGGATGATTTACATCTGCATAATTTTCATTTAAATAGAGTGAGTACAGTGCTCTACATATCACCCTCACAGATTTATAATCAAAAGCTTTTAAGACTTTATTTTTGAACTCATAAACGAAAACATTATAGTCACTATTGTATTCACACCTTTCTACAAAAATATTTTTTAGATACTTTAACTGCGCGGTAGTATTATTTCTTAAGCTATTAGAATTAAAAGCACCGGAACAAGATGCCCAATTTTCTAGACTTACAGAATTTTTATTATTTATAAAAAACTTAAAATATTCATAATTTTTATTACTGAGATAAAAAGATAATCTTTCTGATTGCCCTATTTTTCCATCTACAAATGGTTTGTAATTTTTATCTAAAGGAAAGGCTTCTTTGTTATAATTGCTACTGAAAACACTTAGGGCCTCTGTCATTGAGTTAAGTATGTTATCTTCAATATTGAATCCACTACTTGCACCCATACCTATTTTTTTTCCACCATTAACACCGTCTTCTATAACACAGCAAATATTTGGAATATTTATGTCGGATGTTATATCTAGTAGATAGCATTTTAAATTATACCTATCAATTTCTTCTAAAAGATTTTTAATATCTTGACAAGCTTCACCGCATACTCTTTTTCCAATATCTTGTTTTGATATACATTCTTTTACGCTTATGTGTTTAGGGCTAACGCTATTTAGCCAATACACTAAAAATCCGTCTCTTTGTACTATTTCTAGCCATGCTGAAATTACAGCTTTATCTTTATTAAAATGTCCAGCGCAACCATTAGTAGTAGGGTGATAATATTTATCTATATTATATTCTGAGTCTATAAACCTATCTTCATTTTTGAATCCGTAATACACTCTATTTCTTTTGACCAAAATACTTTCTCTATTTAATATACTATTTATTTTTATTTCTGCTGGGTAATTATCTTTGATCTTCTTAATATCATATTTATTTTTGATTAGTTCATCAAGAGGTAATCTGGCTGAAAATCTTTCTAAAAATTCTCCTATCGCTTTTATCTCTAAGATTTTTTTACTTTTACTGCCATATTCTGCAGCACCTGCTGAAAGTTTTACACCTAGGTATTCAAATGATATGCCAGCTCTATAAATATTAGGAAAATTATGGTTAATTCTTCTAAAAGAAAAGCTTGCTCTAACGCCAGTAATTTTATATAACTTTTCTACAAAATTAGCTCTATTTGAAGTGTAAAAATCAATATGATTACTATTTGTTATCATATTCTTTAAAAGAATATCTAATATTTTGTCTTTAATTGAGGAAAAATCTTGCAGTTCTAGCATCTTTTTAAGATCATAATTTACGTTCATTAAAACATTATAACATAAAATCTTTTTCTGTTACAATCCATAAATCAAAGCTTACCGTCAAACTTATTTTATTTCAGCTATTACGTATTTATTAACCCCGTCACTCTCTATTTCAAAAATAACTTTATCGTCTTTTACTATTTTAAGATAGTCAAAATTTTTCATTGACTGCCACAAGTAAGCTTCTGAATTATTTATTCTTGACACAAAAAAATTATTTTTATTAAAGCTCTTAGATTCTCTTAGGCTATCAGTGTTCATAAGGTTGCCATTTACTAAAACTTTATGACTCCAGCTTAAATCTTTTTCTAAGGTAGATACAGATAATTCTGTATCTACCTTTTTAAAAGACCCACTTCTATTGATATTAAGGCTAAGGCTTTTGTCTAATATTAAATTTTTATTATCAAGATCTACACTGTAAATAGAAAGTAGAATATTATTACCTATGTTTTTAGTCAGAGCTAAATAAATCTGATCTTTTAGCTTATTATAATACACATATCCAGTTGTTTTCCGGTCGCTAATATTATATCTTTTGTATTCAGCCTTAACGTAATCAAGAACTGACAAATGACTCTTAAAACTCGATCCATTTTCATTCTTCTCTAAAACAGACTCTATGAAATATACTTTATTTTTAACAATTAAAACTGGTGACCTTGAGCATGTATTTGGATTCCAAAATATATTACTGTGTATTTTCACCAGATTATAATCTTTACTATAAATATTATTAATTTTCTTATCAGCTGACAATAAAAATTTACCTCCGCTATTTAGCGTTAAAAGATAAACAGAATCTTCAACATTACTATCCGATTCCACAACTTCCTCTTTTAACTTTATATAATTGTCAGCATTATTTTGATTATAGTATTTTACTAGACCTACGCTTTTTTCATACCCGTCTTTTATTTCTTGTTTAAAAATAACAGTTAAAAATAATGTAGATATGCACAGTAAAATAAATAAAATGTCTTTTACGTTGACTTTTTTATTCATTCTCAACAAATGTCTTTTTGTATTTTCCATCACGACTAGAAAGGATTCATTAATTAATAACCATCAACCCCTATTTCTTTAAGTAGATTTTTTAGATTAGCGTTACTCTCTGATAATTTAAAGAAGTCCTGCTTAAAAGTAAACCATTCTCCTGAAGGGGTTTTACCATAATTTAAATTTGATTTTAGGAGTGGCTTTACAAGGACATTTTCTTCGAGTAAAGCTTTTAGGCGAGCAACTTTGTTGTCTATAGAGCTCTTATTAGAATTATCTCTACCCATAGCACTAATAATATAAGTATCTAAAAAAGATAAGACAAGTGCTCTACCGACCTTGTCATTCTCCACTTTTTCTATTTCTTTATAAGCATTTTCAAGATCAGAATAATCAGTATCCCCATTAATATTTTTGATAGCATACTTAGAAAAGCCTATATGCATAGGTGCCAGCATAGTCAGTCTCATTGATGAACT
>JAYUJO010000149.1:0-5280 GCA_043765215.1 Rickettsiales bacterium
TCCTTTTTCTAATAATAGTTTAACTATTTCTAAATTACCTCCTTTGCAGGCAGGTGATAAAGCTCTCTCGCTTACAACAGCTCCTTTTTCTAATAATAATTCAACTATTTCTAAATTACCTCCTTTGCAGGCATATAATAAAGCTGTAAACCCAAAGTTTGATTGAGCATCAACATTTACATTGCTTTCAAGTAGTAATTGTACTAATTCTAATTGATCTCTTTTTCCTTTGCATGCAATCATTAAAGGAGTATAATTATCTTTACCTGTAATACTCATTAAAGGAGAATAATTATCTTTACCTGTAGTGCAATTAACGTTTGCACCCTGGCTAATCAAACTTCTTACATCACTTAAATTTATATTTTCTTGTTGAACAGCTTTTAATAAGGCTTGATTTAATTCGTCTTGAGTCATAATTTATTTCTATATATTAATATAATATTAAGCGTCATATTAATTTATATTAACTATTATGTCAATTATTTTGTTCCTTAAACTAAATCAATTTAGCTTTAATCAAGCATTATTTATACTCAAAAAATACCGTAAGTATTAAAACTCACTTATTAAGCATTTAAAAATAAACTTTTGATCAAATTTAATTCAAACTAAAACTCATTTTCTCACTATATCCCGAATTAATGTTTTAGTAAGTTTCACCTGAGCCTTCTAAAATAACTTCAATTAATTCATCTGAGCCTATTACAATAACTTCAATTAATTCTCCATCAATTGATTCGTCTTTAGATGTTTCATCTTTAGTGTCATCATTATTTATTTTAGTTAATGGACATTCAGCAATTAAACTTAAATAGGATTTAAACTCATCGATAATTATTTTGAATTCTAGATTTTCTCCCAGCAGATTAATAATATCTTGCAACATATTCTGCACAACTTGATTAGTATTTTTATATAAGAAAAAAATAAATTCGAAGCATTCTGTATTTAATAATTTTTTTAATCACCTCTGTCCAGTGATTTATATCATCCCCTTCGATTGAATCAAAGCCAAGTTTTAAAGCTAATTTAACAATTTTTAAATTGCCACTTTGACATGCGTTTAGCAAAATGCTATTACCACAATTATTCGGTGTGTGTATATCTGCCCCATTTGCAATTAAAATATTAACAATTTCAATTTTACCACTATAAAAGGCACTTTTTAATGCAGTTGAGCCATATTTAGTTTGTATATTCACATCAGCATTATGGTCAAGCAATATCTGAACTATTTTTACATTGCCAACTATACATGCATGAATAAAAGGAGTTATGCCAGAAGCAAATTTATAATTTACATCAGCTTTTTGGTCAATAAGGTTTTTAATTTTTTCAAGATTAATGTTTTCTGAATAGATTTCTATTACCAAACATTCACTAAGCGATCTTGATAATAATTTTTCATATTCTGCATTGTTCATCGCATACCTCTATATTTTTTTTGTAATATGATTTTTTTAAAATATATCAGCCCTTGCTTGTCTCCAAAGATCAGAAAAAAGTCCAATTGAGCTAGACTCCAATAGTTCACCTGGATTTAAATGAGGATATATATGAGCAAAGCTTTTACTAGTGCTCACATCTGCATATCTTCTTATATGTGATGGGTTTAATTGATCAGGATCATCTAGGCCAAGAGCTCCAACTAGTTCAAAAAATGAATGAATAGTCCCCTTTTGAAAATTAAATACTCGCACTGATTTATCGCTCACATCTAAAGATGACCAACGATGTTTGTTCTGGGTTGCAACTCCAGTAGGGCATTTATCAGTATTACAACTTAACGACTGAATGCAGCCAAGAGCAAACATCATGGCTCTTGCCACATTGCAGCAATCAGCACCAAGGGCAATTTTTGTGATCATATCATAGCCAGTGGCAATCTTTCCACTAGCTATAATTTTAATATCTTTCTTTAAATTTGCTCCAATAAGACAATTATTAACAAAAGTTATTGCCTCATTTATGGGCGTTCCGAGCCTATTGGTAAATGTCACTGGTGAAGCGCCAGAGCCACCTTCAGCTCCATCTATTGTAATGAAATCTGGTTTAATACCAGTTTCAATCATTGCCTTGCAAATTGCCATAAATTCAACTTTATGACCTATACAAAGTTTGAATCCAACTGGTTTTCCACCACTCAAAATACGAAGTTTTCCAATAAATTCAAGTAAGCCAATTGGTGTTGAGAATTCAGGATGCATAGCAGGAGATATTGCATCTTGCCCTGGTTCTAACATTCTAATATTAGCAATCTCTTTTGTAACTTTTGCAGCTGGTAAAATACCGCCATGAGCAGGTTTTGCTCCTTGAGAAAGCTTCAGTTCAATCATTTTAACGATGTCATTACTAGCAGCTTTTGCAAATGCATCTGGGTTAAACCTGCCATCTTTATGTCTGCAACCAAAGTAGCCTGTTCCTATTTGCCAAACAATATCACCACCATGTTCTAGATGATAAGTACTAATGCCACCTTCGCCTGTATTATGGGCAAAATTTCCCATTTTAGCACCTTTGTTAAGGGCCCTAATAGCATTAGGGCTTATGGCGCCAAAGCTCATGCCAGAAATATTTAAACGTGATGCTTCATATGGCTTTTTGCAATCAGGGCCGCCAATAATAATGCGCGTATTTTCATTAAGCACAGTTTTTGGCGCTAATGAATGATATGAGAATTGATATCCGACACTGGTAATATCATTTTTTGTACCAAAAGCAATAGTGTCACTGACTCCTTTTGCCGTTTGATAGACTAATGATCGAGTTTCACGTGAATAAGGTGTTCCATTCATATCATTTTCAACAAAATATTGTTGAATCTCAGGTCTTATTTTTTCAAACATATATCGAAAATGACCAATAACTGGATAGTTCCTTAATATTGTATGTTTAGTTGAGAATATATCATAAAGTCCAATTGATATGTAGGGTACTAAAATAAATAATATATATAATATGTCAGGCCAAAATGGATAAAAAATTAATGTAGTGAGCAATCCTAAAATTGAAATAGTATAAAATACCCAAGCCATACTTAAGTTCTCATTAATAATTAATAGATATATATTACTATTTATATCATTTTAACTAAACTTATTATTCTTAGGAAAGCCTGTTGGGGGAATTTTTCCTACACCACCGCGTTTTGCGCGCCACGACATGATCTGCGTCTCTAGCCTAGTTTTGCTACCTAAACTCCAACTTAAGCCCTCATTTGAATCAAAAGTTTTGAGGTCACTAAGAGCTGCATGGGTATATTTTTGCAGCGTAACGCCTTGTCCACGCTTCATTTCTGGAATTTCACTTAAAGAAAAAACTAGAAGTTTTCTATTAGTTCCAATAATGGCCAGCATATCACCAATAATAGGCGTGCACGAAACACATTTTATGTCATTCTTAAGCTGCATAATTTGCTTCCCACTTTTAGTTGATGCTAATACGTCATTACTATTAACAATAAAGCCTCGTCCAGTGCTTGATGCAAGCAATAGTTTCTGATCTTTAACATAGGGAATCATATTCAAAACATCGAAATTTTCAATATCCACCATTAATTTGATGGACTCACCATGCCCTTTACCTTTAGCAAAATTATCAGCTAATACAGTAAAAAATTTGCCGCCAGTTGAACAAATTAGGATATTGCTGGTAGTGTAAGTTTCAATAATAAAAGCAACAGAATCACCTTCTTTAAATTTAGTAGTCGATAAATCTAAACCGTGATTTTTAATAGCGCGAACCCAGCCCATTTTGGAACAAATGATCGTAATAGGCTCTTTTTCAATGAAGGCTGAGATATCTATGACTTGCGCATGATTTTCGACTTCTTGGAAATGCGTTCTTCTTGCTCCAAGGACCGTATTTATACTAAATTTTTTCTGAATATGAAGAATTTCGCTTTTAATTAATTTCCACATATGTTGTGGTTTATCAAGTATTTTATTTAATTCTAAAAGTTGCTTTTGCAGTAAATTATGTTCAGCATTGATTTGCTCTTCCTCTAATTTACGAAGCGAGCGAAGTTTAATATTTAAGATGGCTTCAGCCTGATTGGCATTAATATTGAAAGTTTTAATTAAAACTTGCTTAGGCTCGTCTTCTTCCCTAATTATTCTGATAACTTCATCGATGTTTAAATAAGCAACTTTTAGTGCTGCTAATAATTCAAGTCGATCATCAATTACTCTAATTTGATATTTTGTCTTTCGAAGCGTTATTACTTGTCTGTGATTTAAGAATTCTTGTAATACTTCCAAAATATTCATAACGCGCGGAATACCACTGCCGCTGAGCACATTCATATTAAGGCTAGCTCTTGATTCTAATGCAGTTAATTTAAACAAAGATTCCATAATAATTTCAGCTGAAATATTGCGCCCCTTTGGTTCAATAATAACGCGAATATTTTCATCTGATTCATCTCTAATATTACTAATAAGAGGAATTTTTTTATCATTAAGCAACTGAGCAATATGCTCAATTAATTTTGATTTTTGAATTTGATAAGGAATTTCAGTAATAACTATTTGATACAAGCCATGATTAAAACTTTCCTTCTCCCATTTTGCTCTAATTTTAAAACTACCTCGTCCCGTCTCGTAAGCGTGCCTAATAGTATTAATATTATCAATAATAATGCCACCAGTAGGAAAATCAGGCCCTTTAATATATTGCATTAAATCAGCGCACGTTGTAGCTGGATTATCAATAATATGCACCAAAGCATCGCATAATTCATGTAAATTATGCGGCGGTATGCTTGTGGCCATACCAACAGCTATGCCTTCTGAGCCATTAGCTAATAAATTAGGAAATTGAGCCGGCATAAGAGATGGTTCAATATCTGAGTCATCATAGGTGGAAGTAAAATCCACGGTATCTTTATCAATATCCTGCATTAATAAAGTGCAAATTTCAGTCATTCGGGATTCAGTATAACGCATAGCAGCAGCATTATCACCATCAATAGAGCCAAAATTTCCTTGCCCATCGATTAATGGATAACGCAGCGAAAAAGTTTGAGCTAATCGAACTAAAGTATCATAAATTGCAATATCACCATGAGGATGATATTTACCAATTACATCACCAACAATACGAGCGCATTTTTTATAGCCAGAACTTGGATCTAGTTTGAGCTTCATCATGGCATATAATAGACGTCTATGTACGGGCTTTAAACCATCGCGCACATCTGGCAGCGAGCGAGACATAATGGTAGATAGTGCGTAGGATAAATAGCGCTCAGAGATTGCAACGCCAAAATCTATATTT
>JAYUJO010000150.1:0-5279 GCA_043765215.1 Rickettsiales bacterium
ATATCACTTAAAAAGTTTGTTGCAATATATTTATTCAACTTGAAGTAATAATTTAAAAATATCACTAACAACTAATAATTAAATTAATATTTGTTAAAAGATATTTATCTATAAATTTAACAATCAATACTTCTTAACAAAAAATTATTTTTATTTAAATTACTTGAAAATATAAAAAATTATAAAATATAAACAAAAATTATCAATTTAATATAGAAGATATTATGACAGATATAGATATTAACTTTGTAAGAGCAGTAGCAAAAAATGATTTAGCATCTGTAAAAAAATATTTAGCAGATGGTGCAAATGTTAACGTGGAGCTATTTAATCAAACTGCTTTATCTTTCGCAACTTCTCATCCATATTCAGAGTTAATGGAGTTTTTAATAAAAAATGGTGCAGATATTAATTTACAAGATGAAGATGGTAACACGGCTTTAATGTATGCAATGCAAGCAAATCGTTTAACAAACGCTCAATTTTTGATACATAATGGAGCTAAAGTTAATTTACAAAATAAAGATGGTAAAATGGCTTTTGACTTTGTGTGTGAAAATAGCAGTCTAAAGCTAATGGAATTATTAATTAATGCATTTAGCTCAGAATATATAGATGCTAATGGCAATACCATACCAATGATTATGTTATTATTATGTAAAAATATACAAAAAGTTAATACCAATATTTATAAACTTATGAATTATCTATGTGATAACATTCTTACAATTTGTCAAAAAAAAGATAGTCAAGGCAATCAAATTATAAATATTAATCATAAAAATTTTGATGGAATGAGTTTGATTGATTTACTAGAGAATATTTATGTATCTACTAATTTAGTTCCAGTCAAAGGATTAATACGATATTTAGCTAATGAATTTAGGTTTTTAGGTTCAGCCGAGCCTAAAAAATCGATCATGGATGATATTTTCTATGATAAGCTAGATATAGTAAAGCTTGATGATTCTGAGTCTAATAAAATTAATGTACTAAAAATCTTAAAATTCTTATATAACAAGTATCCATTAAGTAATGAAGAAATTAACAAAGAAATACAAGACTTTAAAGATATAAATCCTGAAGATTATCCATCTATAGATTTTAAGGTAACTGATTGGAACTCTGATCAACCAATATTGACGATAAATGATGTAGTAACGACTTTATCCCATGAAACAAATGTCCATGATAGGTTAACTGAAGCATGGGATTTTAAAAAAGTTTTAGCTACAATAATTCACATAATACGCATTACAGATGGTGGGCCAACGAACGAAAATTTATTACATTGTTTATCATCATTAAAAATGTGTAATCTAGGTAAATTAATAAATTTAGTTTCTATAGTTCAAGACATCGCAATACAGCATGATATCGACTATTCTGTTAAAAGTTATGAAAGCTTTAGCCCTGTATTACAAACATTTGCAAAAACAATAAAGGATAATAATTTAGAAAAACAGTTTATTGATTGGTATATGGATATAAAATCTGATAAATCACCCCCTGATAAGTGGTCTGCAAATACATCTTTTATTCAAGGTATGTTAAATAAAATATTTTTTGAATATATTGAGGATGAAGGTACTAATCCTGTATTTGAAAGTTATCATTTTAAAGAAGGGCTAAATATAAGTATAATCCAACCTTTATTAAATAAATTGTTAATTAATTCAAAAGATAGTGTTACTACAATATTTCATAACATAATTGCTGATGGAGAAAATATAATTCTAACACAATTTTTTCAAACATTATTAAATATGACAACTGAAGAAGAAATAGAATTAGCAATAGATAGTGCAACATATAAAAAAGAATTATTATTTGGTGATTTTAAAAATGCAAATATAGAAATTATAAAATTTTATTATAATAAACTATCTTTTATAAATCCATCTCTAGCTTTAAAATTTATTAAATGTTTATCCGAACACTTAGACATAAGTCAAGATTCTAATGAATATATAAGTAATATATTAAATGAATCAAATGACGAATTAGATATTACAGGTGCTGTAAATATTTATGATATTTATGATTATGAAGATATAATTTAACTTCAGTTATGGATAAGTAAAGCTTATCCATAACTGAGGGTTTTTAAATATTTTTATGTTTTATTTTTTTTAAATAAATTTCTATATTCATATATATAAAGCTAATCACAATTATTTTGTATTACAAATGTATTGTAATTGTCATACAAACTTTTTACAAATGTGTCACAAGATTAATATTTTTTAGTACATGAAGCAATTTTTTGTAATGCATATATAATTAATATTTTAATATCATTTTTTTAGATTAAATTTTTAAAGAAGTTAAGAGCTAGATAGTATATTAATTGGCAAGGGACATTAAGAAAATATTAAATTCAAAAATAGTACTTCATAGTATTCTTTTCATATTAACTTATTAAATTTATCATATTGATAAAGCGCATTATTAATATGTAATACAAATGTGCTACATATTAATTACGAATAAACTACTACTGTCATGCGTATGTATTACAAATGTACAACAATCGTATTAATTAAATACCTTAACTTAGTTATAAACACTTGACTTTATTAAACATAAATTATATTTTTGTGGAATCTATTAAATAAAATATAATATGAGTTTTTATGAAAGCTAAAGTAATTGCAGTTATTAATCAAAAAGGTGGAGTAGGTAAATCTACGATTTCAGTTAATTTATCATATGGATTATATAACAAAAAAAAACGTGTGCTTTTAATTGACTTGGATCCACAGTCACACTCAAGTTGCATATATTGTCCAAATATATTTAGTGATAAAACTATTGCTAATGCTTTTATTAATAAAAAAATGGATATAAGAGAAATAATAGTTCCAGTTCAAATAGATAATAAAGAAATTAAATTATTTGATGTTATTCCATCTAACATAAAACTTGCAACAGTTGTTGAACAAATAAGCGGAACACTCTATCGTGAAAAAATATTAAAAAATCATTTAGATGCTATTAGTGAAAATTATGATTTTATAATTTTAGATTGCCCACCTACACTCGGCATATTAGCAGTTAATGCTATCTATTGTGCAGACTCTATCATTGTTCCAACTACATTTGGTAGATACTCTCTAGATGGAATGGCTGATTTACTCAGTGCCGTAAAGGAAATTAAAGATAATCAGCAATATAGTTACTTTGTCTTAAAAAATCAGTATGAAAAAAGAAACTCTCAAACTAACAAATATATTAATGAACAACTTCTAACTTTAAAGGAGCATATGTTTGCAACAACTATTCGTAAAAATGAGGCCATTAATCAAGCACAAATTATTAATCAACCTGTCCAAGTTTTTAATCCATCTTCAAAAGGAGCCCAGGATTTTAATTTATTGACGGAGGAGGTTATACATTATGCTTAGCAAGAAAATTCAAAACTCTACAATAACAAAATTATCTAAAACTCTTAAGGATTTAGAAAATAATAATTTTATAGAAAAAACTGGTTTTATACAAAATTCAAAAAAAAGTTCACTTTTAAAAACGAAATCATTTCGCTTGCGCGAAGCTGATCTTAAAAGTTTTGCAAATATTGTCTCTTACGTAAACTCTAGTGAAAATAGAAAAGAATATTCTGATTCACAAGTTATACGAGGTTTAATTAATTACATTTCAGATAACGTTGATAGTAATATAAAGAAGGTTATGCCATATATAAGAAGCTCTTCATAGATATATATTAATAAAATAGTATTACTATTGTATTACAAAAGCATTACAGTAGTATTACTTTAATTTTTTAATTTTATTTTATATGTATGTAATTTGATAAAATTTCGTAGTACATCTGTAGTATAATAGTAATACAAATCTATTACTACTATTTGAAATAAATCTATTAATAAGCCCTGATTAATTGTCTGTTTTAATTAGTAAAAGTTATATTAATAGAAATTTAATTTGAAAATGAAATTCTAATTATTATAAATTAGGAAGAGAGGAGATTGCTCTAAATTAAAAAAATATTTTTTAGTATAATTATATTTAGTAAAAACACAAATTTGTTTTTTTAATATTTTAATGACATCTTGCGATATAATTATATTTTAAATTTAAATAGTAACCAGCTAATATTATTTTAAAAATGATGAGTTATAAATCTTAAATTTTTAAAATTGTTTTTATAGTAAAATAATTAATTATTATATCACTAAATAAATTAAATATCCAAAATGGAATTATTAAAATAATTGCATATTTATTTTTATAATTGCTGATATTTCATTACATATCTTTCTACATAAAATGTGAATTAATAATTTAGTATACCAATAAAAAATTTAATTAGTTTCATTATCAGACGATCAAATATATTACATGTAAAAAAATATTTTAATAAATACTATATATAATCTATTATATAAGGCATTTGTTTAATACATACGTAATACCAATGTATTACGTTTACATTATTACATTTCATTTAAAGTAAATTTTTTTGATTTAAGTAATTTGTGCAAAGACTAAAATGTGGTATATGAAATATTACGTTACTTTTGTGATAAGTAATATTTTTTTTAAAAAAACTTATAATATCTCTTGCATAGCTTCTATTTTTAAAGTATGAATATAAAAAGGAGGACTAATTTTATATAGATATTTATTTATTATATATTAGTTCAAGTTTAGATAAATAAAAATGTTTAAGATAAGTGTATGTCAAAAATACCAGAAGGTAAAGTTAAAATATCTATCAATATACCTGAGAGATTATATGAGGAATTAGAGTTGGATCGCAAAAAAAATATTCAAGATAGATCAAATTGGATGGCTAGTGCAATTATGGAAAAGCTCGCTATATCCAGGAAGGAAAAATTAAGATAAATAATTGAGGAATTAAGGGCAACAAAAACTTGACTATCATCGCCCCAATCCTACTACTACTAAATAAAAATACAAAAAGAATTTGAGTCTCTTAATTTGTATATTAATTGTAGTAGGATTGCCAGCAATAGTCAAGTTTTTTACGACCTAAATTCCTAAAAATATAGGAAAATATAGGAAATGATTACTAATATAATGGAAAATACCGAGGCATATTGTAACAATGCTGCCACAAAACCATCAATAATTTCTAAATTACCCAGTTTTACTGCAATAAGTAGCTGCATAATTGATCATATTATTGGCACTGAATCACTATCGCCAAATGAAAAACTTTATTATTTGGTCAATGATTTTTATCAACAAAGTTTTAAATCATGGAAAAAGATAGGCAATAAAACTTCAATTGC
>JAYUJO010000151.1:0-5249 GCA_043765215.1 Rickettsiales bacterium
GTTTTAAATGGAAGTGGAGGGGGGCAGTCATCACTAGCTCAAGCTGGAAGCTCCGATTTAAGAGCTATTCTTGAATTAGAGCAAATAATTATAAATATATTATCTTCAATATGATCAAAGAAATTACTAAAAAAGATTTATTAATTCTATTTGGTAATGTAATTGATCATTTTGATACGTCCTTATATGTATTTATGGCGCCAATATTAGCTCCATTATTTTTCCCAAATGAAGATGCATTAGTTGGATTAATAATGGCCTATAGTATACTTGCTACAAATATAATAACGCGGCCAATTGGAATATATATATTTAGTGTAATTGCAAAACATAAAGGGCCAAATCAAAGCTTATCATTATCATTAATTGGTGTTGGATTCACTACTTTGTTTATTAGCTTTATTCCATATTATAGTGATATTGGTATTATTTCACCCATAATATTTATTTTATGCAGATCAATTAGAGAATTATTTGCAAGTGGTGAAATTGCAATTGCTAGCATATATATATTAGAAAAAAAAACTGAGAAAATGTCTTTTAAGAGCTCATATTTATTTCAATGTTCAACGATGATTGGCATAATATTGGCATCAATATCTGCTACTATTTTATATCACTATGAAATAAAAGATTTATGGCGAGTTTTTTATTTTATAGGAGGAAGCGCTGCCATTGTGGGATATGTATTTCGTAAGAAATATTTCTCACCAATTTATTATACAGTGCCAGTAGAAAATAGTGTGATTTTAAGTTTAAAAGTTTTGTGGTCCAATAAATTCAATCTATTGAAAATAGCGGTAATTAGTGGATGTTCATATATAACTTATTTATTACCATTTGTGATTATGAACCGATTAATGCCTTTTATTACTAACATTGATATTCAAAAATTGGCAATAAATAATAATTATATGCTATTTATTGATTTAATACTTATTTTATTTTTTGGTAAGATGCTGACAAATTTTCATTATAATAACGTCATGAAATATGCAAGTCTTACCTTAACAATTGCTATAATACCATTGTTTTATTTCCTTCCCAACTCTAATGAAAATTATATTTTATTTGTAAAATTTGTCATTATAGTTTTAGGTATAATATATATGTGTCCTCTTAATATCTGGACTAAAAATATTATTAATAATCAAAATAATTATTTAATAGTGGGTATAGGTTCAGCTCTTGGCAATAGTATTATTGGTAAGTTAAGTCCTAGCATTGCATTATTTATCTTTCATTATACAAATAATATTAACTATGTTTCAGTGTTTTTTATGAGTTTATTTTTTACAGCTTATCTTATAATTAGTCTTTGTTTGTATAAAAAAGAAGATTAAATCAAAAAATTAAAGTAATATAGGTAATAAAGAATTTAATTATATACATGAATCAGTCCGAGCCTAATCAAAAAATACCAGCCAAGACTATTTTGGCTTTTTTTGCCATGGTTGTTGGTATGTTCATGGCTATTCTAGATATTCAAATTGTGGCAAGTTCATTATCAGTTATTGCCGCTGGATTGTCAGCTTCTGGTGATGAATTATCGTGGATTCAGACTTCTTATCTTATTGCAGAAGTAATTATCATTCCTATTACTGGTTTTGCAGCTAGATTACTATCCATTCGTATAGCTTATTTTATTGCTGCTCTTGGTTTTACAATCATGAGTATTTTTTGTTCACTTGCTCAAAATATTGAGGCCATGATTTTTTGTCGAGCTTTGCAAGGATTCTTTGGTGGCGCAATGATTCCAACTACATTTAGTACTATTTTTATTATATTTCCGCAAAATATGCGTGTTAAAGTAAATATGATTGTTGGTTTAGTAGTAACTGTAGCTCCAACTATTGGTCCCACACTTGGAGGTTACATTACCGAAACAATATCATGGCATTTTATGTTTTTACTAAACGTTATTCCAGGAATATTCGTTTGCGTTGTAGTTTTTTTATATGTTGACTTTGATAAGCCTAATTATAAATTACTAAATAATTTTGACTTAAAAGGAATGTTATTAATGACTTTTTGCCTTGGATCTTTTCAATATGTTTTGGAAGAGGGTAATAATAAAGGTTGGTTTGATGATTCTCATATTTTATTATTATCAATTCTCATTGGGATTAGTTTTATATTCTTAATTTATCGAGAACTTACTTTTGAGAATCCCATAATAGATCTTAGTGCTTATAAAAATAAGAATTTTTCAATTGGCTGCGTATATGCATTTATTTTAGGTGTTGGTTTATTTGGTTCGGTCTACTTGCTGCCATTATTTTTATTCTCAGTATTAGGATTTAATACTTTGCAAATAGGCGTGACAATGATTGTCACTGGTGCATTTCAGTTTGTTTCAGCTCCCTTAACAGCTAAAATGATTGAAAATGGTGTTGATAAAAGAATAGTTCTAGCTATTGGCTTCTCTTTGTTTGGTTTTGGCTGTTATTTAAATAGCTCTTTAACAGCAGATTCTGGGTACTGGGATGTATTTTATCCTCAAATGGTTCGAGGATTAGCTCTTATGTTCTGTTTTATGCCAATTAATGATCTAGCCCTTGGCACAATGAGTAGGGATCAAGTGCAAAATGCGAGCGGATTATATAATTTAACTAGGAATCTAGGTGGAGCAATTGGTCTTGCAGTGATAAATAATATTATAACTAATAAAACTAATATATTTGTTCAAACGATTAAGGATAATATGCCTTTAACATCGCCGCAAGTTCAAGAAAGTATTGTCTATTTCACCCAGAGTTTGACTGGAAAAGTAAATGATCCACAAGCGGTAGCATTTATGATGATTGAAAATGTAATTGAAAAAGAAGCCTTAGTTATGTCAATAAACAATGTTTTCTTGATGATTAGTGGATTATTTTTCTTTGGATTGTTGCTTATACCTTTTTTAAAAACACCTAAAGCGGGAGTTAGCATTAATGCTCATTAAAATTATTTTTTTCTTAATTTTTAATTTTGTTTGGCTTGGACTTTCAGGTTTTGATTTAAATTCTAAAACTATAATAATTAGTTGTTTTATTTCATTAATTATTACATTATGCGCATTAAAAATAGATTTATTGCCGAAAAAACTAAGGTTTAAATTTGCAAGTTTAGGTTATATAATCTTTATATTAAAAGAAATTTTAATGTCTTCAATTACTGTTTCAAAAATTGCTTGGCAAAGAAATATATTTATTGAACCAATATTAGCTCCAATCAAAACAATTCAAGATAGTGAAATTGGAATTGTAATTTATGCAAATTCAATAACTTTAACGCCGGGAACGGTAACATTATCAGTTATGGGTAATGATCTTTTAGTACATGCTTTAGATACCAGTTTTATGAAGGATTTACAAAAAGGCGAGATGGACAATAGAATAAAGAAAATATTGAGTTAAAATTATGTTGCTAAATATTGTTGTTGGGATCATTTTCTTATTTGTAATTATTGTTGTTTTTTCTGCATTCAATCAGAAAGATACATTTACAAAAATTTTATATTTGAATATATCAACAACTTTATCAGCTCTATTTATATGCTGTATAGGAACTTATACGACTAATAGTTCTTATATTGATATTGCATTAATCTATTTCATCTTAAGTATTATTTCGGTTAGTGCATATTTAAAATATTTTATACAAAAAAAGAATGAACAAAAATGAAAAATAAAATTATTATTGCTGGTTGCGGTTTGAGTGGAATGATAACAGCTCTTTCATTGGCTCATTATGGACTTGAGTCTATTATTATTGAGAAAAAAAATACTAATAATGATGATTTTTTCAATGATGTGCGTACTACTGCATTAACATCTACTACTAAAAATTTTTTTAAAGAAATAAATATTTGGTCAGAAATTTCTACCATTACGCGAAATATAAATGATATATATGTAGTAGATAATAAATCAGATGATATGCTGCATTTTCAATCACCAACTTTTAAGAAAGAAAAATTAAACCCGGAGCCAATGGGCCATATTGTTGAGAATAATATTTTCAAAAAAACTTTATTAAATATAGTTTTAAATAGTAAACAAATTAGTTTAATTGATAATATTAATTATATATTAAATAAAAATGATGAAATTGGTTGTTCTTTAATATTGGGTGATGGTAGGGAATTATTGGCTGATCTTTTAATTATCTGCGATGGTTTTAATTCATCCCTAAAACAAAATTATTTCAATAATATAATTCAAAAAAATTACGATCAATGTGCAATAACTTTTTTAGTTAACCACAAAAATCAACATGATGGAACAGCTGTTGAACATTTTATGCCAAATGGTCCATTTGCTATATTGCCATTAAAAGATTCAAATACATCCTCTGTTGTTTGGACTGTAAAACATGAAATGAAAGAAATGCTAATGGCTTGCCAAAGTGATGAGTTTACATATATTATAAAAGAAAACTTTGGTAAATTTCTTGGAGATATTAATATTATTAGTGAAGTTAAAGCATTTCCTCTTAAAGCATGCGTTACTAAAAACTATTATAATCAAAATATTGTTGTATTAGCGGATTCAGCACATATAATTCATCCATTAGCGGGGCAGGGCTTAAATCAAGGCATTAAGGATATAAAATCATTGATTATCAATATATTGGAGCATAATTTTAATAAAGAAATGTTTATAAATTATGAAAAAGATAGGCTTATAGATAATATAATGATGTTTGAAATTACTGATAAATTAAATAGCTTATTTAGTCATAATTTGCCGATATCAAAGCTTTTAAGAAAATTTGGTTTTAAATCAATAGAAAGAATTTCGCCTTTAAAAAATCTTTTGGTTAATTACGCTATGGGAATAAGGTGATTTTTAAGAAGATATTTACCTCACTAATTGATTATTTATTTCCATTTAGATGCATTGCTTGCTCGCAAATAACAGATAGTAGCCTTGGAATATGCATGAATGCTTTAACAATTTAAATTTCATTAGCCAGCCATATTGCTATATTTGTGGATTTGCTTTTGAGTTTCAAATTAAGGGTCAAGTTAATTGTGGAAAATGCGTTGAAAAACCTCCTCATTTTAATAAAGCTAGAAGTTTACTAAAATTTGATGAGAAGTGTAAAAAACTTATTCATAGTTTTAAATATAATGACCTCACTGCAGCGCTAAAATTTTTGCTAATATCATACTATAGTAAATTAACTTGAGATAGCATAGAAAGAGTGATAGTAAAGAGTTAGAAATGCAAGCATATAGTATAGATTTAAGGAAGAAGGTA
>JAYUJO010000152.1:0-15085 GCA_043765215.1 Rickettsiales bacterium
GGTTTAAACTTGCATCCTATCATCAATTAAAAGTTTCTTCTATCTATTTATTCTCTCTCTTCATTCCTTTCTCTTATATCGAACTCAGGTTTTTATAAAGAAGATATGCAAGAACTTATTGTTATATTGGAGAGATTGAAAGAATTACTATGCTTAGCTAACCCTAGTTATGGATAAGCTTTGCTTATCCATAACTGAAATATTAGAAGAAATCAGGCTTAGAGAGGTCTAAACCTGATTTAATTTTGTATAATTTTTATTTTTTATTTGCTTATAATTGTTTATTAATCCCTAATTATTCTTATCTTCCTCAATAATGGGTAAGCAAAGCTTACCCATTATTGGCGTTAGCTAAAGAATATGGCTGGAGTAAATATTTGCATAAATTACGCGTTGATTGTGAGTATGTTGAAAATGATCATGATGCTGATTATATTAGGCAGGATATATTAAATATTTGTAATGGAAAATGCCCTTTTAGCGAGTCAATGTTATACTCAAATGGAGAAAATTTAATGCGAGATGAGAAGTTTACTCACTTACGCATTAAGCTCTCTTCGATTGTTAAAAAACAGAAAACAAAGAAGCATAAAGAGCGCTGGTAATGTAGCATTAAGCCATATATTAACTTTGTTTGCTATAATGGATCATGTACACCAGCATTATTATGAATAAGCAAAGCTTATTCATAATTGATGTTATCTATTATTAGAGTTGGCTAGCATCAATTAATGCATGCGATATTACTTGCTCAATAGTTGCTACTGGAATAATTTTTAATTTATCCTTAATATTATCAGGAATATCTTTTAAATCTTTGATGTTTTCCTCAGGAATTAGAACAATTTTAATACCACCTCTTCTTGCAGCAAGAAGCTTTTCTTTTAAGCCGCCAATGGGCAAAACTTTTCCACGCAGAGTAATTTCTCCAGTCATAGCTACATTTTTATTCACTGGTCTTTTAGTCATTAATGATGCAATGGTTGTAAAAATTGCGATACCCGCAGAAGGGCCATCCTTTGGCGTTGCTCCTGCTGGAACGTGAAGATGGATATCCATTTCCTTATAATCTTTTTCTTCTAAGCCTAAAGTTTTAGCTCTGGATAAAAAGCAGCTATAAGCAGCTTCTGCTGATTCTTTCATCACGTCACCTAGTTTACCAGTTGACTTAATTCCACCCTTACCTAGAAAGCAAGCCGCTTCAATACTGAGCAATTCACCACCAACTTCGGTATAAGCAAGGCCTGTTGTTACCCCAATTTGATTCTCTTTTTCAGCTAAACCAAAATTATATTTTTTAACGCCAAGATATTCTTCCAAATCATCAGGATTAATTGTAATTGATTTAATCGTTTTATCTTTAAGAATCCTAGTTAATACTTTACGAAATAAAGCTCCAATTTCACGCTCTAGTGACCTAACTCCTGATTCTTTAGTATAATATCTAATTATTTCTAAAATCGTTTCATCAGAAACTGAAATTTCATGAGGCTTCATATTATGAGCTTTTAACTGCTTGGATACAAGATGATTCTTAGCAATTTCTAGCTTCTCTTCCTCAATATAGCCGCTAATATTAATGATCTCCATTCGATCAAGCAAAGCTCTTGGTAAATCATAAGAATTAGCAGTTGCAATAAAGACTATATCGGATAAATCATATTCAACTTCCAAATAATGGTCGTTAAAATGAATATTTTGTTCAGGATCTAATACTTCTAATAAGGCAGATGCTGGATCACCCCTAAAATCGGCACTCATTTTATCAATTTCATCAAGTAGCATGACTGGATTATCAACTTTAGCTTTCTTAATTAAATTAATTATTTTACCAGGCATAGAACCAAGATATGTTTTTCTATGGCCCCTAATTTCTGCTTCATCTCTTACTCCACCTAGAGCAAATTTGCTATATTTTCGTCCCATTGCCTCAGCAATTGATTTAACCAAAGAAGTTTTACCAACACCTGGAGGGCCAATTAAACATAAAATAGGACCTCGAATTTTGCGAGATCTTTTAAGGACTGATAAATATTCAACAATTCTTTCTTTAACCTTAGTCAAGCCATAATGATCGCGATCTAGAATTTCTTCAGTTTTATTTATCTCAATTTGGCTAATATCTTTCTTACCCCAAGGAAGAGCTAGCAATGTTTCCAAATAATTTCTAACAACAGAAGATTCAGCCGACATTGGATTCATCATTTTAAGTTTTTTAAGCTCAGATTCGGCTTTTTCTTTAGCCTCTTTGGTCAGCTTTAATTTCTTAATTTTCTTCTCAATATCAAAGAAATCTGATTTATCAATACCACCATCCATTTCATGTTGAATAGCTTTCATTTGCTCATTCAAATAGAAATCTCGTTGCGTCTTTTCGATTTGTTTTTTCACGCGTTGTTGTACTAATTGCTGAGTATCTGCCTGAGTATTTTCCATAATGATAATGTCTAGGAGCATTTCTGCCCTTTTTTGCACATCATTTTGTTCTAACAAATCTTGTTTAACTTCAATTTTCGAGGTTAAATGTGAGGCTATTATATTTGTTATATAACTTGGGTTTTTTTGCTCACTTAAGACATTTAAAATTTCTAGATTAATTTTTTTATTAGCTCTTGCATAATCTTTAAAAGCGTCCATCACTGATTGAGTCACTTCATTTAGATCTTCAAGATCAGATACTTCTTTATCATTAAAAATATCATATTCTGCAGCAAATAAATTAGTATCATTTATATTAGATAGTTTTACTCTATTTACGGCTTCTACTAGAATTTTTGCATTATTATTAGGTAGTTTCACAGTTTGTATGATTTTTGCCAACACACCTGTAGTATATAAATCTGAAACCATTGGATCTTCCAATTCCTGCTTCTTTTGAGTAGTGAGCAAAATATATTGCCCATCGTCAATTTTTTTTGCAGCAAGTAATGCGTTTAGTGATTTTTCTCTTCCTATGAATATTGGAGCTATCGTTCCTGGAAGTATAATAACATCACGAAGGATTAACAAAGGTAGTGATTTTTTTTCATGTGTCATTACTTATAGAAACCTTAATAAATTTTTTCTGTATTATATCGCTTTTTGGATATATAGTAGCTGTAGATAATCTTTTCAAGATATAATATAAAATATGGTACCACTTAACTCACGCCAAATGCATTAAAAAACATGGATCACAGCAACCAATTTCCTGAGATGGTGGCAATAGCTCACACTAGAATAAGTAAATTCATTCACCAGACACCTATATTACAGTCAGATCATTTAAATAAAATGGTCAATAATAAAATTTATTTTAAAATGGATTCCCATCAGTTTACTGGTGCATTTAAAATTAGAGGTGTATTGAATTTTTTACTATCTATGAAAGAAAAAAATATTATCCTTGAAAAAATTGTTGCATATAGTACAGGAAATCATGCACTTGCAATGGCCTATGCTGCTAAAATGCTTAATATAAAAGCGCGAGTATATTTGCCAAAAAATGTATCTATATTTAAAAAAAATATTGCAATACATTATGGCGCTGAAATAATTGAAGTAAATACCAGGCAACAAGCTGAAGATGAAGCAATGTCTGATAGTCTCAATGGTTTTACTTACTTACATCCATCTGATAATGACTTAACTATCGCAGGCGCTGGAACCATGTGCTATGAAGCTTTAATTGAAATGGAAAAATATAACAACAAGCCAGACTATATTTTTGGCCCATGTGGTGGAGGTGGATTACTTTCTGGCAGCTATTTAGCCAAAGAATTATTAATGCCAACTGCATTAATACATGGAGTTGAACCAGAATCAGCAGATGATGCAAATCAATCAATTAAATCAAAGTCGATATTTAGATTTAAAGATTCACCAGATACAGTAGCTGATGGGCTTCGCGCTCTATCAGTGTCAAATCGAACACTTAATTATTTAAAAAAACTTGATGGTTTTCATTTAGTTGATGAACAATCAATTTTATTTTGGACAGCATTTTTTATTCAACATATGCAGCAAACATGCGAACCATCTGCTGCAATTAGTCTAGCTGCTGCTTGTAGGATGATTAAGGAAACTAAGATGGTCAATAAAAACATTTTAATTCTTATAACAGGTGGAAATATTGACCCAGAATTTCATCAATTAATGAATAATATGGATATTAGTAATGTGATATAGTCTGGCCAATATTTACAAAATCTTGTATAGAGAGATTCTCAGCTCTTAGAGTTGGCTCTAGATTTAATATCAATAAAATATTTTCTATATTAGGAATTATTCCCTTTAAGGAAGATCTGATCATTTTTCTTCTACCAATAAAAGCATGATGAGTTATTTGCTCAATTTTTGCAAGCAACTCATGATCAAATGGAGTTGTTTTTGGGGTAAGCCTTACTATGCTTGAACTCACTTTAGGTTCCGGATAAAAAGCTTTTGGGCTAACATCAAAGTACTTCTCTACATCGCATAAAAGCTGACAAAATACCGATAGGCGCCCATAATTTTTGCTATTATGCTTTGAGATTATTCGATCAACTACTTCTTTTTGTAGCATGATAGTAATGCTATTCACTTGATTAATTTGATAAAGCCAATTAATTAATAACTGAGTACCAATATTATATGGCAAATTCGCTACAATATCTAACTTATTAGAACCAATTTCTGATAAAGAAACTTTGAGTGCATCTGCATGAATAATATTTAGCGTGGGGTAAAATTGTTTTATTTCATCTAGTAATGGCAGACATCTAGAATCTGTTTCAATTACATCAAAACTAATAGGATTAACTTTTAATATAGAGCGAGTAAGGCCAGCTGGACCTGGACCTATTTCTAGAACATGCGATAAAAAGTTAATATTAGAATATTTAACAATCTTATCACATAGACTCTCATCAAATATAAAATTTTGTCCATATTTTTTGAGTGGATTAATATCATGCTTGCTAGCTAGTTTTGCAATAGATAAGAGCATCTGATATTAACTTGGCAGCATAATTTTAATATTAGCTTTATTTCTTAAATTTTTAAAAAGTCTCGTGGCTTTTTGCGACATTTTTTTATTAGATAAAAATGCTTTAATCTTGCCCAAATTTTCTGGTGATACATTTGTATCTTTTTGGCAAATTAAAACCATTTTAGACTTTCCATCTTCTTGATAAATGCTGCTGCAAGTATCAATATCCGTATCATGAATTATAGATTTAGTATTAACATGAAGTGATTGTAAATTACCATTAAATTTTTCACCATCAGCAAAATTTTCATATAATTTTGTATTAACCATTTCACAATTTGTGACAGTTTTTCTCAAATGTTGCATGTGTTTATAAGTATCATCTCCTTGATCCTTTGCAGTAAAAATCCAAGCTGTCACATTAAATTCGGGCATTAAGCTGTTGATGATAGCAACATCGATTTCTGATGGAGAAACGCTAACTGAGTTTGATAAAGAACTAGCAATATTATATTTAATTAATTCACCAGTAATTTGCTTTTTAAAACTCTCAGTAGTTAAGCCACGACTCTTAAGCATTTGAGCCATGCCACCACTTGGCATATTATTTTGTTTTTCAATTGTACCAACGGCATCAATTATTTGCTCCTCACGAATTTTCATGCCCATTTCACTGGCATATTGCATTAAAATTTCTTCTCCAATTAACATATTAATAGTAGCGCTGTTTAAACTATGATTAATATTGGGATTGCTAACATCAACGTTATTTAAAACCGTAATCATGTTTTTTCGTGATTGGAAATCATATTTTGTAATAGGCTGATCGTTGACAAGTGCGACTATATCTGGCACGTTGGCTAGAATGTTATTAGCAAATAAGAGAATAAAAACACTAATTAATTTTTTCATAATAAATTTCATAAATTACATATTGATAATTTTTAAACCAACACTAAATGTTATATTTGATTTAAGTTTTTTAATACCCCTTGAATCATCATGCATAAAGTTGTCAGTGATTGTGCCGCCTATCTTAACACAATCAAACAAGTATGTCATCTCTATAGTTTTAACTAAAACTTTAGCGGAACGAGATATATCAATTGTCGCTCCTCCTCCGATCCAAAGATTATCAATTAATTGATAATTTAAATTAAAATTTAATTGCGAGAGTTTAGCATGTTTAAGTTGTGAATTATCAATGCCAAAAAATCTTGATAATTTATGTAATTCAGCAAAGGAGGCGTTAGCATTAAAATTTTTAGTGCCAGCTCCAGCACCCAGCTCATTTCGAATGGGTTTAAATTTTTGATCTTTTCTAAAATGATAGTATAAATTCAGGTTTTGATCTGCATTAACTAATATATTACCAACATATTCTGAGTGGTCTCCTTCTGTGAAATTATTTTTATGCAATGCCTGACCTAAAAATATATCTGTATATAAATTCTCATGCATAATTGTTGAATTAAGTCCGTAACTAAATCTAGTTCCATATTCATGATAATCTATTCCGCTAAATTTATTCGAACTAAATATATTATTACTAGATAATTCAGATTTACCTGAATCAATAACATTAAACTGATTAAACTTTTGCTCGAATTTACGCCCCATAACAACCATGGCCATTGGCTCTAGTTTAATTAGAGTTTTTGAGCTGAGTGAATTAATTAATGGATATCTCCATTTAGTGCTAATTTCTGGAATATTTCTATATAAATTTTGCTGTTTTTTATTTTTATTAAATTTATAATCATCTAACAAATAAAAATCACCTCTATTTGCCAAACTATTAGTAAATATATGACCATTATCAGCGATAATGTTAGACATTAATTCGAGATTAATTGACAGTCTAGTCAGTTGAAGCTGCTGGGGAACTCGGTAAAAAGCTAAGTTATTTCGTACATTAAATAATAATGTTTCATCATCATTTAGATTAAACACGTGCTGGGTGCGGATATACGGAGTAACATAAGGAGTTTTATATGATTTTTTATCTTTAACTTCATCTGATCTTAAATCTTGAAAATAATAACTCTCTATTGAAACGTAATTTCTTTTATCAACTGTATTTGCATAAAGTTTTGTATTTAAATAAGTATCATATATTTTATGATAATTAGTTAAATAAGCTTTATCTGAAGTTCGATTAATATTAAAACCATAATTTATACCATCATCGTGAAAATTGCCATTAGCAAAAACATGAAATCTATGCTTTTTAGACAGTTTAAAATCATTAGAATTATTGACCTTCTTATTTTTAATTTTAGCATAACTTCCGCTTATATTATAATCACCATTGACTAATAAATGGCGAAACTCTGTTTCATAAATATTATAGTTTCGAGAAATTCTAGGACTAATTGTAATATCCATATTAGGTTTGAGCAGAAAATATATAGGTATTATAAAATCATCATTTTTTATTTTTGGTGTTAAAAATCCTGACTGAGCTTTAGCATGGGGCGTTGGATGAGAAAAATAGGGTATATACATTACTGGCACTCCATAAACTACAAAAAATGTATGTTTGTAAGTTATTTTTTCTTTGTCAAAATCTAGATTTGTGTGTTTAGCTTGAATTTGCCATATAGGCTCTTTTCCACAGTTAATTTCACATGGAGTAAATGCAGTATTTTCTAATATGTATAGATTTTTATTTAAACGAGATGCGCTTCTTGCAGCCATTAATGAATTATCATCTAATTTGGCGATAAATTCTTGAATGATGCCACTTTTAAACTTATCTTTAAAATATACTTTTGTGCCATAAATAGTTTTGCCATATTGATCGGTAATTTTAATATTACCACTAGCAAATAAAACATCATCTTTTAGATCATAATTTACATTTTCTGCTTCAATCACATATTCATCAATATTAATTATAACATTTCCATTAGCCGTTAATGAATCAGCATTTGCATCGTAAGTTACCTCATCAGCCTTCATGTATGTGGAATTAATATTTAATGGACCAGCAAAGGAGCTTGACAAACTCAATGCAAGTACAAATAATATTAAAATAGAGATAAAGCGCATTTGTAATTAATTTAGTTTATTTGTAAAAATATATTCTATTTAAAAATCAATAAAATTCCATAATTATCATAATATTTAAAATGCTAAATGACTACTTAATTAATGAAACAGCTTCACTTGAATATTCAGTTTCTGAAATTTCTAATAAAATTAAAAATTTACTTGAGCATAATTTCGAATCAATTGCTATTAAAGGTGAAATTTCTGGGCTTAAAATTGCAACATCTGGTCATGGTTATTTTTCATTAAAAGATAGTGGAGCTGTTTTAGCAGCAATTTGTTGGAGGCATGTCTTATCTAGAATAAATTTTAAACTCGAAGAAGGGCTTGAAATTATTGTTTCTGGAAAAATTACAGCTTATGCAGGGCAATCCAAATATCAAATTTCAGTAGAATCTATAAGACCTCACGGAGTTGGAGCATTCATTCAAATTTTAAATAAACGACGTGCTGATTTTCAAGCAGAGGGTTTATTTGATAGTCATCATAAACAAGCAATACCATTTTTACCAAAAAAGATTGGTATAATAACTTCTCTGACTGGCGCTGTAATTAAGGATATTATTCACAGAATATCAGATCGCTGCCCAAGTCATTTAATTATCTGGCCCGTGAGTGTTCAAGGCGAGACTAGTGCTAAAGAAATTGAAAATGCAATATTAGGCTTTAATAAATTAGATATTGAGCAAAAACCTGAGCTATTAATTATTGCAAGAGGTGGTGGATCAATTGAAGATCTTTGGTCTTTTAATGAGGAAATTGTTGTCAGGGCTGCCTTTAACTCTGGCATTCCTATTATTTCAGCAGTGGGGCATGAGACAGATTTTACCCTATTAGATTTTGTTGCTGATATGCGCGCGCCAACTCCAACTGCTGCTGCAGAATTCGCTGTTCCAGTTCTGTCTGATTTAAACTATACTCTACAAAATTTACATAATAGAATCCATCATCATTTAGTTGATTTTATTAAATATTATTCACAAAAAATTTTAGTAAGTAATAAATTATATTCACAAACACAAGGTTTAATTAATAATTATCAGCAAAAAATTGATGAATTAGGTTTTAGACTTGAGGGATTACTACCTAAAATGCTTAGCCGAAAAATTCAACTTCTACAATATTTTCCGTTATCGCGATTCAAGCCTTTAAAAATATTGAAATATAAATATCTAGAATATAAAAATTTAAGTGATCAGCTTCTCAATAAACAACCAATATTACTCAAATCATTTGAACAAAAATTTGAATTAAATGCATCATTATTAAATAGTTTAAGCTATAAAAAAATATTAAATCGTGGTTTTGCTCTTGTTAAAAATAATGAAGGAAAAGTTATATCAACTGCCCTTCAAGCAAATAATTATCATGAAATCACCTTACAAATGAAAGATGGCGAAATTAAACTCAATAATAATAATTAATAAGCTTTGCTTATTAATTATTGGCATTAAATAGTAACTATTACAAAAAATTCATATCTCAACTTGGTTTAGTGCTAGCATTTTTCCTCGACAACCAATTATTTAAGTATGTCTTAGCAATTTTGCTGTCATTAATCAGCAATATATTTTCTGCATTTCGATGATCAGCTGCATTGGTGAAATTAAATGAGCCAGTAATGACTGACTTATTATCAATAATCATAATTTTATTGTGAGCAATTCCAGGCATTTTATCAATATACACTTCAATGCCAGCATTTGCTAAGTCGGTAACGACTGATTTATTATCACTTAAATTGCCGCCATCCAGAATTACTTTTACTATAACCCCCCTATTATGTGCAGCTTTTAATTGATATATAATTGAATATGAAGTCAGACCATAAGCTTGAACATATATAGATTTTTTAGCCTTTACAATTTCTTGAGCAACTAAGCTTCCACAGCCAGAGGGCGGAGTAAAACATACATTAAAATTATCAATTTGTGGGTGATATGAGTGCCATGTGCCAATGCCAACCATTTCCTCATAGCCAACTCCTAAACTGACCCCTAATGCTAATATTGAGATAATTGAACGAATGGGAGCTTGACTAAAACCAAAAAATTTCAGCATATGGCTTATTACAGAGCGATTTATTTTAGGTTTAGCCATATATTTAATTAGTTTTTGTTTTTAAGAATTAGTTCTAAAATTATCCATTAAAACCAATTATGTCCAGTTTTTAAATTTACTTTTTTTATTTTTGCGCTAATCTATCAATATAAAATAATACAAAATTAATATGAAAATTACTTTTATAGGCACAGGCTATGTTGGCCTAGTATCTGGTGTGATGATGAGTCATTTGGGCCATGATGTTGTTTGCCTTGATATAGATTCCAAAAAAATTGAAAATTTGAAAAAAGGTATAGTTCCAATTTTTGAGCCTGGCCTTGATGAATATATAAAAAAATATGCTAATACATCAAGGCTTCAGTTCACTGATAAATATGATAGCATCATTCAAGACTCAGATTGTGTGTTTATTACAGTAGGAACGCCGCCAAAAGAAGATGGTGATGCTGACCTTCAGGGAGTATTTGAAGCAATTGATTCATTATGTAAAATTGTTAGTTCTGAATGTGTGATTGTCATTAAATCGACAGTGCCGCCAGGAACTTGCTTAAATATTCAAGAATACTTAAGAAGCAATAATTTAGACAATGAGGTAGCCTCTAATCCTGAATTCCTGCGAGAAGGCTCTGCAATTCAAGATTTCCTAAAACCTGATAGAATTGTGATTGGCGCTGAGAGTGAACATGTTTTTGCAATCATGCGCAAATGTTATAAAAATTTGTTAGACCAGGGTGTGCCGATTGTTGAGACTGATCTTAAAACATCTGAATTAATTAAATATGCATCAAATACTTTTCTTGCCAATAAAATTGCCTTTATTAATGAAATGGCTGATTTATGTGAAATAGTTGGAGCTGATATCACCAAACTCTCAGAAGGAATTGGGCGTGATAAAAGAATTGGTATGAGTTTTTTAAATCCAGGCCCTGGCTTTGGCGGTTCATGCTTTCCAAAAGATATTTTAGCTTTACAAAAACTCTCTCAAAAAGTAAATTCTGAATTTTTGGTACTAGATGCAATAATCAAATCTAATTCTAATCGACCACAAAATTTAATTAAAAAAATTATCTCAATAGTGGGAGGCAGCTTAAAAGATAAGAAAATCGCTGTATTAGGACTAACCTATAAAGCAGGAACGGATGACATAAGAAGCAGCCCATCGATTGAATTGATCAAATATTTAAAAGAAAATCAGGCAAATGTCATTGCTTATGATCCAGAAGGGATGGATAATGCGCCTAAATATTTTGATAATTTATTATGCGCAGATAGTGCAATAGAAGGAGTTAAGGATTCAGAATGCGTCATCATCATCACTGAATGGGAAGAGTTTAAAAATATAGATTATACTAAGGTGAAATCTTCAATGATGAAACCAGTAATTATAGATTTGCGTAATATTTTAGTAGCAGATGAAATGAAAAAACTTGGTTTTGATTATTATTCGATTGGAAGAAAATATGAGTAAAAATTAGTGAGCGATAAATTTCTACATTTTAGAACTCAAAGCTCTTACTCCATGCTTGAGAGCGCTATTCGAGTTAATCAAATTGTTGAACTAGCTAATAAAAATAAAATGAGCGCTGTTTGTTTGAGCGATCGTGGTAATTTGTTTGCATCTCTCGAATTCGCGCTTGATGCTTGCAAAGGAAAAGTGCAACCTATTCATGGCTCAATATTAAATATTAAGTTTAATAATCAAGGTAATCAAAATTTTGCAGAAATATTGTTAATCGCTGCAAATCAGGCTGGTTATCAAAATTTATTAAAACTAGTTAGCATGACATTCACTAAGAATGAGCGATCAATTTGTAATCATATTACTTTTGAGGATTTAACTAAACATAGTGCTGGGATAATTGCTTTGTCTGGATATGTCAATGGTGTGATTGGCAAATATCTGTTGGAAGAAAAAACTGAGAGCGCCAAAGTTGCTACTGGAAAATTTAAAAATTTATTTGGTGATCGATTTTATTTTGAAATAATGCGCCATTCTTTGGATAAAGAAAAGCAAATTGAGGCTGAATATTTAAAAATAGCGAATGAATACCATATTCCTTTGATTGCAACGAATAATGTTTTATTTAGCGATATCTCAATGCATGATTCCCATGATGTTTTAATGTGTATTTCGCAAGGAAAAGTACGCGGGGACCAAAGTCGCAAGCGAGTCAGCAATCATTGCTATTTTAAAAGCTCCAATGAGATGATTAAGTTATTTGAAGATCTTCCAGAAGCAATTCAAAATACTGTGCATTTAGCTCGCCGCTGTTCGTTTATGGTCGAAACTAGGCCACCATCATTGCCCAATTTTACTGATGGAAGCATTTCTGAAAAAGATATGCTTAAACTTGAATCAAAAAAAGGTTTAGAATTCAGGCTTGAGCAAAAATTAAGTAGATCAAAATTAAAGAAACCTTTAACTAAACTACAAAAACAAGAATATTTAAACCGCCTTGATTATGAACTAGGCGTGATTTGTGATATGGATTTTGCTGGTTATTTTTTAATTGTGTCGGACTTCATTAGATGGAGCAAGGAAAATAATATTGCAGTGGGTCCTGGACGTGGTTCTGGAGCTGGATCTATCATTGCTTGGACTCTACAAATTACTGACCTAGACCCTATCGAGTTTGGCTTATTATTTGAGCGTTTCTTAAATCCTGAAAGAGTATCTATTCCCGATTTTGATATTGACTTTTGTCAGGAAAGAAGAGAAGAAGTAATTGCCTATGTTCGCTCTAAATATGGCGATGACAGGGTTGGTCAAATCATCACATTTGGTAAAATGCAGGCAAAAGCTGTGATTAAGGATGTCTCTAGAGTTCTTGGCCTTATGTATAAATTTGCGGATTATTTAACAGAACTAGTACCCTTTAATGCTATTAATCCAGTTACATTGTCACAAGCTATGGCAGATGTTACAGAATTAAAGCAGGCTTACAGGGGTAAAGGCTTATATAATCTACAAGGTGAAGAGGAGCTAATACAGCAGGTTTTAACTACATCTCTAGTGCTGGAAGGTTTGCATAGGCATGCATCAACACACGCAGCAGGAATAGTTATTGCAAATGAGAGTTTGAATCAAATTGTTCCTGTCTATAAAGATATGAATTCAGACATGCTGATTGTTCAATATTCAATGAAATATTCAGAGCTAGCTGGTCTTGTTAAATTTGATTTTTTAGGATTGCAAACACTGACTGTCATTACCAAAACATTAGCTTTGCTTAAAGATCGTGATGTTAAAATTGATATTAATATTATACCATTTGATGATAAATTAACATTTGATATGCTCTCAAATGGCTTAAGCACTGGTGTATTTCAATTTGAAAGCGGAGGTATGAAAAATGCCCTTAAAAAGCTAGAACCAGATAATGTCAATGATATTATTGCTCTTGGAGCCCTTTATAGACCAGGGCCGATGGATAATATTCCAACTTATATTGCTTGTAAACATAAAGAGCAAGAAGCGGATTTCTTGCATTCACTGCTAGAGCCAATATTACGCGAAACTTACGGGGTGATTATCTATCAAGAACAGGTGATGGAAATTGCGCGAAAGCTCTCTGGCTATAGTTTAGGAGCTGCTGATTTGCTCAGGCGCGCCATGGGTAAAAAAGTTAAAAGCGAAATGGATGCACAAGAAGAAATTTTTGTCAGCGGTGCTGTTAAAAATAATGTATCTATTGATCAAGCTAAGTCAATTTTTGCAACGGTAGCTAAATTTGCAGGTTATGGTTTTAATAAATCGCATGCATCTGCTTACGGCATTATTTCTTATCAAACGGCTTATCTTAAAGCAAATTACCCTGTAGAGTTCTTAGTTGCCTGTCTTAACCTAGAAATTAGCAATAGTGATAAGATCAATATCTATTTACATGAGGCAAGAAATTTTAATATAGAAATAATTTCACCAGATATAAATGGCTCGAATGGTTTTTTTAATACTCATTATGATGGTGATAAAAAATGCATTATATTTGCCTTGGGAGCTATTAAAAATGTTACCATCAATTTTGGCCTTGCAGTATCTGAATCTAGAGCTAAGTTTGGTTTGTTTAAATCAATGATGGATTTTGCTGAAAAAATTGAGCCAAAATTTATTAATAGACGATTGCTAGAAAATATCATTAAAGCTGGTTGTTTTGATTCATTGCATTCAAATCGCAATAGTTTGCTTCAAAGCGTGCCTAAAATTATGGCCTACAGCGCTTCATATCATGCAGAGAAAAAATCAAATCAATTTAGTTTGATCACAGTAAATGCAGTTAGTGAAAATATATTACTTAATGTCGATGATCTTCCTCAATCAGATCTAGCATATTTAGAATTTGATGTTTTAGGATTATTTTTAAAAAATCATCCATTATCCAATCTTTTAAATTCCATTGAGAAAGCCAATATTAAAACTTCCTCATATATAAAAAATGAACTGATCGATGGCGCCTCAAGTTGTAAGTTAATTGGAGTGATTACTAAAAAAGATGCGCGCATGTCAGCGCGAGGTAGATTTGTTACTCTCAATCTTTCTGACCCAGATGGTATTTTTGAAGTATCAATTTTTAACGAAGAAGTTTTTAAAAATTATGCTAATTTAATCAATATCAAAACTCCAGTCATCTTGCATTGCGAAATTTTTAAAGATAAAGGGGGTTTACGTATTTCTGCTAGTCGTTTTACTAGTATTGAAGAGGAAATCGAGAGCTACATTCATGATATTCAATTATACCCAAAAGATAAGCAGGAGCTTAATGATATTATGAATATATTAAAGAGTAATATTAACCCCGATAAGACTAATGTAATAATTACTCTATTCATGCAAACAGAAAATGATTTTATTGCTAAAGTAAACATTCCTAATTGTATATATCTTAATTCTGAAGACTTGAGTAAAATCCAGAAATAACTAATTTTATTTTTTATCTTAATTTAGCGCGATTTTGCAGCTGATTGAGTATTATTTTTTTCTAAATTTCCTTTTTTATTATCAATTTTCTTCACTTTTTTAAT
>JAYUJO010000153.1:0-5193 GCA_043765215.1 Rickettsiales bacterium
TGCGTAAAATTATTATTTGCCTCAATTCTATGCTTAAATATAATTCTTTTTTTGCTTGACTTTTAAGACGGTAGATATGCAAAGCTTATTCTTTATTAGGGTTACATAAATGAATTGAAGTTTTGATATAATTGTTTAAAATGGGTTCCCTCCTCGAGAGGGTGGCATTTAAATTATTTTTTGTCTTTTTTATAGTTATAAAGATTTCTAATATTGATATATCTTCAATATTTTATTTATATTATCAATTAATAATTTATTATATTTTTTTTATGGCCATCTAACTTCAGGAGGAAGCGACATTAATATTGCCTCAACATTTCCTCCAGTAGCCAGCCCAAAGCTAGTGCCGCGATCATATAATAGATTAAATTCAACATATCTGCCACGTTTAACTAACTGATGATGTCTTTGCTCATCATTCCATTTTTGCATCATTTTATGTCTAACAATTTTAGGATATACAGCTAATAATGCTTGACCAACATTTTGCGTAAAGGCAAAATCCGAATCAAAATCATTATCTAAATAATCGTAAAATATGCCACCAATACCACGAGGCTCGTTGCGATGCTTCAGATGAAAATATTCATCACATTGCTTTTTAAATTTAGGATAATATGATTGATCAAATCGATCACATATTTCTTTTAAAGAATTATGAAATAAATTTGTTTCCTCTAAATCTTCATACATAGGAGTTAAATCGCTGCCACCGCCAAACCACCCCTTAGTTGTTTCAATATATCTTGTATTAAAATGAACAGCTGGAACTAGAGGCGAGCGTATGTGAGCTACTAGCGAAATACCAGTAGCAAAAAAATTTGGATCTATGTCAGCTCCTGGAATTTTGTGTCTAAATTCTTCAGAAAATTGACCATATACTGAGGAAATATTTACCCCTACTTTTTCAAAAACATTACCACGCATGATAGACATAACACCACCACCGCCGCCATCTCGCTGCCATAGTTCACGTTTAAACTTTCCTGGTTGTAAATTATCTTTTTGACAATATTCATTTTCAATATCTTCAAAAGCATCGCATAGTTGATTTTTTAAATTCTCAAACCATTTTGCTGTTAGCTCTCTTTTATTTTGCATAATAATTACCAGGCATTTTTAAAAATTTGCGGAAGTGTATAAGGTGTAACAATTGCTAAATCAAATCTTACATTATAATTTGCATATTTCATATTTTTTGCAATGAATAATTCAGCTGTTCTAGTAATTCGTTGTTGCTGATTTACAGAGACAATATTTTCATGTATGCCATTTTTTCTGGCTTTTACTTCAATGAAAACTAATTGTTTATTTTTAAGCACTATCAAATCAATTTCACCAACATAAGTTTTATAACGATGATGCAATATTTTGTGCAGGCTTAGCGTATAATAAATCATTACTAAATATTCTGCAAAAATACCTAATTTATAGCGAATCATAAAATTATATATTTTTTAAATTAGCATCTAAGAGCAAACGAATATCGCGCCTCATTATAGTAATTACTATTAAAAATATAAATGAAGTGAGCATAATATAGAAAGCTGGAGCATAGTATAAACCAGTTTTTTCTAATAAATATCGTGATATGGCAGCAGAAGTTCCACCACATATTGCAATACCTAAATTATAGCTAAACGCAACTCCCGAAAAGCGCTGCTCTGGCGAGAATAATGATATAATAAATATATATGCAGAGCCAGCAATCATGCCGCCAAGCATAGCAATAAAACTAAGAGCAATTATTTGTTGCCAAAATCCTTCATATGAGAGCAAAATAAAACACGGTAATGCAAATAATAAGACACATAAAGCAGAAATAGCAGTCATGCGAAATCGACCAAATCTATCCGATAAATGGCCTGCAATTGGCATAGATAGCATCATTATTATTGAGGAATAGGCTAAATATAATCTGGATGTAGTGTCACTAAAATGCAAAACATTACTATGATATACATTCACATAGGTTTTTATCATATAAACAATGCTACTTGCTGCAGCGCCTAGGCAAAAAGTAATGAACATTGATTTTTTAGCATTTTTTAAGTTATGTAAAAAAGGTGCTTTTAAGGTCTGTTTTTTTTCTGATAATCTAATAAATATAGGCGTTTCAGCAACTCTCATTCGAATATAAAAACCAAATAAGCCCATAAAACCGCCCAGAATAAAAGCAAAACGCCAAGCATTCTCATATTGCGGAAAAAAATACGCTAGAATAATACCGATAATAGTTGCAAGCAAAGTGCCAGCAATATTTGACGCATGCACAATAGCTGCAGTGAATCCTGGACGTAAATTTTGGTAATGTTCTAGAATAAATATTGCAGCCCCAGCCCCCTCTCCACTAATGCATAAACCCTGTAGAAGCCTCATTAATACTAATATTATAGGGGCAATAAAGCCAATTTCAGCATAACTTGGAATGAGTCCCATTATAAATGTTGGAATGGTCATGCCAAGCATCGAAGTTATCAATGAAATTCTTCGCCCATATTTATCGGCAATATAACCAAATATTATGCCGCCAATGGGCCGAGTGACGAAACCTACAGCAAAAATAGCTAAGCTTGATAATATTTGAGTTGTTTCAGAATGATCCGGGAAAAATGTTTGGCCTATAGCCAGTGAAAATACTGCATATACGGTAAAATCGTAATATTCCAAAACATTTCCAGAAATTGCAGATAGAAAGATATAATTACGCTTGCTCATTAGCTCATTAAAATAATTTAGCAAAAGACTAATAAATATTAGTCTTGCTGATTATAAAGGACAAACAATATTTTTGGAACCAAAATTTTTGCAATATGTATATCAGTTTTAAAGCAGATTAATTAAAACAATAAACTCAATAGTAAATTTTTAATAATTGTTTAAATGGATAAATTATCTTTTTAAAGAGAATGATATGTTCAATATAATTATCTTATTTTAAACCAAAATTTATATATTATCTTTATCACTTTTTCCATGATTAGTTTTGTTCCATTTAAATGGATTTTTGATTATATCATAAAAGCGCTCTATAGCTTGCAATTGAATGCAGGATAAAATAAAATGGCCAAATTATAAAAGTGATATAATCAATTTTTGTTTTAAAAGAAACTAAGTTATTTTTAGTCGATAAGATTATATAAGCTATAGCGTACATATAGATAAATGAGAAAAAACTATTACATAGCCATAAATAATATATTGCGGAGTGTAATTTTAAAAATAATATTAATAATAACCAAGGTAAAAAGATAAAACTATAAGTAGATAAACCAACAAATATATAAACAGTAAATATTTTAATGAGACTGAATTTTTTATAATCTTTTTTAGTTTTCATAAAAACAAAAATGGTTTGGATGAAACCTTTAATCCATCTTGATCGTTGATATAACCAACCATCTAATTGAGAGGGTGCCTCTTCCATGGTAATTGAGTCAATCATATGAACTTTATAGCCGCTAAGATATAATCTAAGCCCTAAATCTGCATCTTCAGTAACATTATATGCATCCCACAATCCAACAGCTCGTAATTTATCAACTTTAAAATGATTACTAGTACCACCAAGAGTCATTGGAAGATCGAGCAAACTGAGTCCTTTGAGTAAATATTCAAACCAAACGCTATATTCAATGCTAAATAAACGAGTTAATAAATTTTCATTAGCATTATAAAAATTTAGTTTAGCTTGCATACATGCATAATAATCTGGTAAATCTCGAAATGCATTAATAGCTTTTAACAATTGATTTGGCTCTGGTTCATCTTCGGCATCGTAAATGGTTAAATACTCTCCTCGCACAAATGGCATAGCGTAGTTTAAAGCCTTAGGTTTTGTTCTTGGCAAACTATAGGGAACTTTTATGAGATGAACATAATCAGGAATATCTAAAATATATAATGCTTTTTTAGTTAATTTATCATCATCTTCAACAATGAATTTTACATCTAATTTAGATGTAGGATAGTTTAATGCTTTAATAGCTTTTAAAATTGATTTTGCTTTATATTCTTCTTTATATAATGGAATTAAAATTGAATAAATTGGTAAATTATCAGTATTTAATATCGACTCCTCGTTTTTAACTGACATACCTTTATTAAACAATAAAGCTTTCAATAAATTTTGTAGTAAATAAAAAACATTATTTACTAAATTAAATGAGTTAATAAAAAAAATGATTGAAGAAAAAAATATAACGGAAAAACCGGATATAATTTTAAAATAATCTAAGCTTTTGGCTGAAAAATAATTTGTTTTGGTAATGATACAATTTATTGAATTCTCAATATTTTCGTTAATAAAACTACGTTCTAAAATATTTATTAAATCATATTTTTTTACTAAAAATAATTGTAAATCTTTAAATTCATCGTAAAAATCTTTTCGAAGATTAAATATATTGTGAACAGCAATGCAAGTAACATCATTTTGATCTTTAAATAAAAAATTTGTATTTGGCTATTAATATCAATTGTTGGAATATTATATTTGTTAACCAGAGACTGAATTTGGTCATCAGCATTGACATATTTATTATTTGAATCAATCTGTGAAATTAAATTAACTTCATTTAAATAGTCATCCATAGAGATATAATAGGACCAGATATTTTGCAGGAACGTTCCTTTAAACTTTCCTTCCAAAAATATCCAATTTGCGTTGTAAAACATTTAGATTTTTTTACATCAAAACATATTTCTTTAGCAATTGCAAGTTGATCGTATATTATACTACCATAAACTGTCCTTTTATCTATGATATGTTCAAATTCAGTGTAATTACTTATGATATAACCATTATTAAATTTAATTCCCTCATTTAACATTACAATATAGCTAACATCAGCTTTATCATTCAAGGGAGTTCGAGCAGTAATACCATATTCTGAATAGGTGCTATATTTTTTAAATTTTTTAGAATGACCAAGCGTTAAGCCAATATCAAAATATTTTGAATATGAATGATTATTATGAGTTGAGAAATGCACTTTAGGCTGAATAGTGAGTATTAATTTTTTACTCTGATATAATTTATATTTGTAATATAAATCTACTAATTTATCATCAAGAACAACTTTTTTTTTCAATAATAATGATTGTGAGCGAGGAATAAAGCCCTTCGTGATCGGCCGCAAGAACTGGATGTTTAGTAATTCTGAAAAAGGAGCGCAAGCGAGTAGTGTT
>JAYUJO010000154.1:0-1944 GCA_043765215.1 Rickettsiales bacterium
CTGCAAGATATTATTGCCATTTTAGGTATGGATGAATTATCAGATGAAGACAAATTAGTAGTGAGCCGCGCTCGCAAAATTCAAAGATTTTTATCTCAACCATTCCATGTAGCAGAAGTATTTACAGGTGTTTCTGGTAAATTCGTTGATTTAAAAGATACTATAAGTGGATTTAAGGGTTTGATAGAGGGTAAATATGATCATCTACCTGAAGCTGCTTTTTATATGGTTGGAACTATTGAAGAGGCAATTAAAAAGGCTGAAGAAATGGAAGAAGGAGCGATGTAGATAACAATTATGGATGATTTTCTAGTTAAAATTATATTGCCATCTAAAACTGCATTATCAATTAATGCACATATGGTGAATATTCCTGGTATGAATGGTGATTTTGGCGTGCTTAAAGGGCATATAAAACTTATTTCTAATATTAAAATTGGTATTATTTCAATTTTTTCAAAAGACATAGAAATAAAATATTTTGTTTATGGAGGAATTGCTCAAATTGATCAAAATGAGCTGAACATTTTAAGTGAATTTGCCATTAACATTAATGAAATATCCAAAACAACTATCTTAGACAATATTGATTTATTTAAAAGTAAATTAGTAGAGATAGATAAGGATTCTTTGGATGCAGAAATCATTAACGATAAGCTAGAGAAATATCAATCTCTATTGAAGTTTATATAATTATGATTGAAGTTACAGTAAAAATTGAGTTTGACACTGCTCATCGTGTTATTGGTCATCAAAATAAGTGTAAGTATTTGCATGGTCATCGCTTTGTCTTATATATTAGCGCAATATCTAAAGAGCTAAATGAACTAGGCATGGTGGTCGATTTTGGTGAATTAAAGCAAATTATGAAAAATTGGATTAATCATAATTTTGATCATAATGTAATTTTATTTGATAAAGATAAAAAACTGGGAGAGTCAATTAGCGAGTGTACAGGGCAATCGATATATTATCTAGAAACAAACCCAACTGCAGAAAATATCGCATTACATTTAAAAAATATAATTATACCAAAGCTATTTGAACATAAGCCATTTGAAATTACTAAAGTTAAGTTATATGAGACGCCAAATGCTTATGTTGAGGTGATTTAAAATGGATAAATCTTGTTGTATTATACTTACAACTACAGATAAAATAGAAAATGCTGAGTTAATTGCTAATAGTTTAATAAAAAAGCAATTAGCTGCTTGCGTTCAAATGGATAAGGTGATAAGTTTTTTCTATTACGACGAAAAAAGTTTTAAAGAAGACGAATATCGTTTAACAATTAAAGCTAAATCAGATAATTATAAGGATATTGAGGAATCAATTAAACTTATTCATAATTATCGGGTGCCACAAATAATTAAGCTTGATGTTACAGATGGCTTAAATGAATATGTTAATTGGATTCATAGCAAATAAAAAAATGTTGTAATTAAGGCTATTGAATCAATAAATGGGGAATTGCTTATGAAGTTATGGCAAAAGGTATTTTTAGGCCTGATTTTAGGTGTTGCTTTTGGTCAGTATCTTCCACAATATGTGGAAGTAGTAAAACCAGTCGGAACTATCTTTTTAAGATTGATTAAAATGATTATTGTACCACTACTATTTTTTAGTTTAGTGTCAGGAATCATTGGCATGAAGGATCCAGGCTCAATAGGACGAATTGCTAAAAAATCAATGATCGCATATTTTGGTACTACATGTATTGCAGTGATGTTTGGCCTAGGAGTTGGCTATTTCTTAGAGCCAGGTGTTGGCGTAAAATTAGATTTAGGACAAAATTTACAAACAGTAAAAAGCAGCCATGCTTTTGATTTACTTAACTTTTTTATAGAAATAGTTCCAGATAATATATTCACAGCAGTAGCAGATGGAAGAGTTTTGCAAGTTGTGTTTTTCTCGGTTTTTACTGGTATAATGATTAACTCTTTA
>JAYUJO010000155.1:0-1927 GCA_043765215.1 Rickettsiales bacterium
CCTTGCGCGACGAGTGGGGATCCATCTTTTTTTAAAACTATAATTTATAAATAAACTATGAAACAGAAATTACTATTCTTAATCAGTATAATATTACTATCGACCACAAATATATACGCAAATATTGATGCCCAAATTCATTATAATAAAGGTATTGATTTAATTATTTCTGGTAAATTTGAAGAGGCAATTGAGGCTTTTGATTTAATTGTTAAATATCAGCCAGATGATGCCGATGCATATGTAAATAAAGGCTTTGCTTTACAGAAATTACAAAAGTTCGAAGAAGCTATTGTTACCTATGATTTAGCTATAAAATATCAGCCAAATTCTGCTGATGCTTATTACAATAAAGCTTCTGCTCTAGACAGTCTTAAGAAATTTAATCAAGCTATTGTTACCTATGATTTAGCTATAAAATATAAGCCAGATTTAATTAAAGCCTATATTGGCAAGGGTATTTCTCTATCTAATTTACGAAAATTTGAAGAGTCAATTGAGGCATTTGATTTAGCTATTAAATACCAGCCTGATGATGCCAAAGTTTATGTTGTTAAAGGTTCTTCATTGGATAGTTTAGAAAGATATCAGGAAGCTATTGCTAATTTTGATTTAGCTATTAAATATCAGTCAGATAATGCTAATTTTTATCTTTTTAAAAGTATTTCTTTAGTAAAACTTGGTAAGCTTGAAGAAGCAATTAAAGCTCTTGATTTAGCTATTAAATATCAGCCAGATTTAATTAAAGCCTATATTGGCAAGGGTTATATTTTAGAAGAGCTTGGAAAGAAGAAAGAATCTGATGCAGCTTATGCTATGGCAGAAAAACTTAAAAATAGGCAACAATAAACATCAAAAATTAACTCAAATCCTTAATACCCAGCTGACAATAGGTATTTTTTAATTCTAAAAGACCAATTGGCAGCTTAGCCTTTAGTTTATATAAATGAGTTTCAACCGTGTTTGATTCGCTATCTAGATGATAGTTCCAGACATTAAAGCGCAAGTAATCTTTTTCACATTTAAAATGATTCTTTGCCAATAGAGTTTTAAATAATATATTTTCCTTATCAGTTAAATTAATGATTTGATCAATTGATTTTAAACAAGATAGCCCCTCATGGTAAATCCAATTCTTATTAATGCAGCAAAAAATTATATCATCGTAAAAATTACGCATTATAATTTTAATTAAATCATGTAGCATACATGGCTTAGACAAAGTGATTGAATTATCGATATTAAGAAAATTATTCAAATTAACAATAATATTTAAGCGAAATATTTCTATATAATCTAAATTAATATGTTGATTGATAAAGACAACATCCATTTTATCGATCTTAAAATTAGCATCATCTAAAGTACTTTTTTGCTGTACTAATAAAGTTTTTCCACTAAAACTCACTTTTAAATGATCATCATACCTATCAACAACCAGCTCACCAACATTATTTTGCTGATAATGGTTAAAGTATTTAGGGATATTATCAGCAATGGCATCAAATATAATTGAATCATCACTTAGGATAAGGAGTCTTTTTGACTTAAAATTTTGATCAATCATAAAAGTCATGATCATTTGCTATAACTAACGCCTTTAGCAGTTTGGCCTTGCCTAACCCAGAAACCATCAGATGGCTTTAAATCTGTAGAAACTGCGCCTCGATCATCAAATACAAAGCACTCTCCCTGCCACATTTCATTGGAGTTTTTTGTATCTTCTAGATATTGTAGAATGCCTCCCTTAAGGTGATAGACCTCATCTACACCCATTTGCTTTAATAGAGCAGTTGATTTTTCGCACCTAATTCCGCCTGTACAAAACATAGCAACTTTTTTATCTTTTAATTTATCAAGATTATTTTTCGTCCATTCTGGAAACTCTCTAAAAGTTTCTGTTTTAGGATCAATTGCCTGTTTGAAA